>NZ_AQHJ01000019.1 GCF_014925405.1 Pseudoalteromonas ulvae UL12 | reverse complement strand
CATCGCCAGGCTCCTATTAAGAAAAGCCCGACTCATTGAGTCGGGCTTTTTGCTGTCTGCTTTTTTATTTACTCAAAACGCCTTAATTTAACTTCGATCATAAAGCTCACCAAGACGAACTCATTGAATTAATTAGCTATTCGATATATTGTTCCTAAATGACTCGCGTAATATCAGATTATTGACTTAAGGATAGTAGTGTCAATTATGTCTCTTGCCTCTTTTTCCAAATACCTTCTTATTCTTTTTGTTTTCACTCTCTCTTTTCCTAGTTTTTCAGAGGCACCTTTCATTTATTTCGATCGCTTTTCAGTCGAAGATGGCTTGACTCAGTCCAGTGTGACTTGTGTTGTTGAAGATAATTTAGGGTTTACTTGGCTTGGCTCACAAAATGGCCTGAATAAGTTAGATGGTTATAGTATTGAAACTCATAAGGAAATAAACAAGCAAGGGTATTTAACTGGTAGTTGGATTACTGCTTGTGTTAAGGATCCTTCTGGGCAATTGTGGTTTTCGACTGCGAGTAAGGGCATCAATCGCTATAATCCTATGACAGGCTTGTTTGAGGCAAATCACTGGTCATCACAGTTGCAAGACAAACGAGTGTTATCGATGCTAATGAGTGATACAGGGGAGCTGTTGGTCGGTAGTGCTTCAGGTAGCTTAAGTATTATTAATTTATCAGATCACTCTATCAAGGTTGCAACTCAGCCTAAAAATTCTATACAAGGTATCCGTGCTCTTTATCAGTCTAGCAATGGAACAATCTGGATTGGTAGTGCTAACGGTCTCTATTATTTTGATCAGCAAGCTGCTCAAATTAAGCCTTTTATACTTGTGAATGAGAACGAGCAATTCGATAATCTGGCTGTTTGGTCTATTGCAGAAGATCATGAAAACAGATTATGGATAACGGGTCGTGGCGGCCTCTTTCGCTTAAATGTAGAAAATAAACAACTGCGATATTTTGAGTTAGGCGGTAAAGCAAAGAACTGGGGGACCAGTGTGTTTGTTGAGTCTGGCAATAGAGTGTGGGTTGGCACATACGGTAGTGGCGTTTTTATTTTTGATTTAAAGGGTACTTTAGAGGCATCACTGAACAATGATCCGTTGGAAGGAAATAGTTTAAGTAATGATTATATTTTATCTTTGTATCAATCAACGAATAAGCATATTTGGATTGGGACAGATGGTGGTGGAGTTAATCGTTATATTCCCAGCCGGCTGAATTATCATCATCATAAACATGACCCTGATGATAATAGTACTTTAAGCCATAGCTTTGTACGCGCGATTACACAAGACACTCAAGGGCAACTTTGGGTTGCAACACGAGAAGGGGTAAATAGACGAGAGTTAAATAGTATTGAATTCAAACGTTATTACCATGATAAAGAACACCCGCGCAGTTTAGCTGTTAATAATGTCTTTGCGCTTTTTTCTTCCAAAACTCACGGTGTGTGGTTAGGTACATATGGAGGGGGATTATTGCAATACTCCTCGAAAACGGATGATTTTACTCAGTTTAAGCATCATAAAAATGATTCTGAGAGTCTTATCTCTGACCGTATTTATGCTATTGCTGCTGCCACGGATGATTCATTATGGCTTGGCAGTAATAAAGGGTTGAGTTTATTTAATACTCAAATTTTCACTAGCCAACATTTTAAATATGACCCGAATGATGCAGATAGTTTATCTGATAATGTTGTATTTTCTGTTCTTCAGGATAATAAAGAGCGTGTATGGGTCGGTACGCGATTGGGTTTAAACCTTTTGAATGATGACCGGAGGGGGTTTACTCATTTTAGGCAAGAAAGCGGCCAGCTAACAGCCAATATGGTTACTGCGTTGCACCAAGATTTACAAGGCTATATTTGGGTTGGGACTATGCAAGGCTTGAATCGCTTAGATCCACAAACAAATGAGGTGGTGCAATTTACTCAAAGTGACGGGCTAGTTGATGAAAATATATTTGCCATTGAGGAAGATCAACTCGGCTATTTATGGATTAGTACTAATAATGGGCTAATGAAGCTTAACAAATCGACTCAGGCGATCACTCATGTTAAACCTGAAGTTGGTTTACAAGGGCGTTCATTCATCCTTGGGGCATCACATCAAGGAAAGCAAGGAGAGCTGTATTTTGGTGGTGTGAATGGCTTTAATTACTTTGATCCAAAAGAGCTGGCATCAACGCTTTCTCCCCCAAGAGTATCATTGAAAGAGTTGCTGTTATTGAATCAACCTGTGCGTGTTCAAGATAAAGAGTCTGGTTCTGGTTTTAACCTCAGTCAGCACATTAATTTTTTACCTCATCTGTACTTAGATTATCAACATAACTTATTTGCATTGGAATTTACTTCTTCTGATTCATTAATGCCTGAACCCATCGACTATGCTTATCGCCTAGTTGGTTTTGACCGCGTATGGTTAAATGCTTCTTCACAACAGCGTGTCGCTACTTATACCAATCTATCGTCAGGCACTTACCAATTTGAAGTGAAAGCTCGATTTGCCCATGGTGAGTGGGGACCGATCAAAACCCTAGATATTACAGTTACGCCAGCACCTTGGTTATCTTGGTGGGCCTTAACGAGCTATATCTTGTTGAGTTTAAGTGTAATTGCGTATGGTGTATGGCTTATTTACCACCGACGGATAGCTGAACAAGAGAAAATTCATAGTCAGGCGATGATCACCGCGAAGGATAATTTATTAGCGACTATTTCTCATGAATTTAAAACACCTCTAACTATGATATCTGGCCCAATCGAGCGTTTAATAGTTAGTAATTCAGACCCTTTAATGGTGCATTCTTTGGCTATGATGCGCCGCAATGCCGATAGATTACTTGGGCTGGTCAATGATATTTTGCAGACCAGAAATATTAATGATGACACTAAGCCCGTTGTAACGGTTGATTTGTGTGCATTGAGTCAGCTCTATATTGAAGGGTTTAAATTATTGGCTGCACAGAAGAGTATTTCACTCACTGGTCAATTAAACGGACTCGGGGTGTGTAACACATTAATGCAGGTCGATGCTGCAGATCAGATTATGTCTAATTTACTCTACAATGCTATAAAATTTACTCCCGAGCATGGGCAAGTTGAGTTGTCGCTAGATGTAATGGGAGATCGCTGTTGTTTGCGGGTTAAAGATACAGGTATTGGAATCGATGTTGATGAATTAGAGGCTATTTTCGATCAATATAAACGCGGTCGACGAACAAATGAACTTGAGGGGCATGGCTTAGGGTTAGCAATTGTACAAGATATTGTGCAGCAACACCAAGGGGTGATGTCGGTGACAAGCACCCCAAATTTAGGCTCAGAGTTTACGGTAAGCTTGCCGATACAAGACTATCAGTATGGATCTTGTGAGCAACCAAAAATCGCTCCGTCAGCACCGCCTCAAATGATTATAAAAGACACCAGCGCATTCAAAATATTAATCGTTGAAGACAATGCCGATCTGAGAGCCTATTTAGAAACGTTTTTACAGCCTTATTATCAATGCTTTAGTGCAATCAATGGTGAAGTTGGTCTGGAGCAGGCTAGAGCTTTGCAGCCCGATTTAATTATAAGTGATGTCATGATGCCTATTCTATCGGGTTTTGAATTGTTATCGCGTTTACGAGAAGACTTAGATACTTGTCATATACCCGTATTAATATTAACGGCCTATCATACTGAAGATATGCGCTTAAAAGGGTTTGATTTATTGGCGGATGAATTTTTAGCCAAACCTTTTAATGAAGCAGAGCTTTTAAGTCGAATAAATAATTTACTGAGTATAAGGCAGCTGTTAACGCGAAACCGCAATGCGTTTGAGCCATTTTTAGAATCAAATAATCACAATAGCCATCAAGCCTCTAGTGCGCTTTCGCACAGAGATCATGAATTTGTGAATCAGCTCAATACTGCTTTGGCTAATTTATATCGCAATACAAGCATGTCTTTGGAAGAGTTAGCGCACGCGCTTTGCACGACAGAACGAACGCTGCAAAATAAAACGCGTGCATTATTTAATTTGAGTCCGATGGATTATGTACGGGATTATCGTTTGAACCAGGCCAAGCTGTTACTAACGGAGTCGAGTCATTCGATTGGGGTCATTTCAGAGCTGTGTGGGTTTAATTCACAAAGTTATTTTGCCCGTTGCTTTAAAGCTGCCACAGGTCTTTCGCCTAAACAGTACAGACATAAAGAAACGCTCAACCTTTAAATGAATTTTCGTTTCAGTACAAATGAATTTCGTATTTGTACTATTTTTAATGCATTGATTTTATTAATTTAAATGTTTATATGATGGCAGAGTGCATAGCGATAACTGGCGCTATGCTCATAGCCTATTCAGCACTTATATTTACATTTTAAAAGGAATTGTTGTGTTAAAACATTATGTTCGTCCACTCATTCTTACCTCGGTGATATCGAGCCTTCTGGCGTGTCAAAGTACTACAACTCAAGTGAGTTCTAATCAGCAAACTCCTAACGTCAATCAGGTTCAACAGCAAGCGTATAATGGTGCCAAAGCACGTATTGCAGTTGCTCGTTTCACTGATCAATCAAATAACAGTCATTGGTGGTCTAAAGAGATTGGTAATGGTATGTCTGACCAACTGACTACAGCACTGGTTGGTACGAACCGTTTTATTGTTTTAGAGCGACAGGCGCTTGATGCTGTCTTATCTGAACAGGATTTAGTGACAGCTGGGCGAGTCAGTCGTCAAAGTGGCGCTGCTTTTGGTGAGATAGAAGGAGCGGAAATTGTGATTATCGCTTCTGTCACAGAGTTTGATGATAATGCGTCAGGAGCGAGCTTAGGTGGTGGAGGCTTCATGGGTGATATGATGAAATCTGTTTCAGCTGGTTTCTCCAATACCCATATGGCTATCGATTTACGACTGATAGATACACGAACGTCACGTATTTTAGCTGCAACGACGGTTGAAGGTGGCAGCAAAGACTTTGACTTAACAGCGGCCGCGACCAATTTTGGCAGTTCAATTGTTGGTGGCGGGCTGAGCGCTTGGTCGAACACACCAAAAGAAAAGGCATTGCGGGAAGTAATACAAAAAGCGGTTGAATACACCTTAACTAAAATCCCAGATGTATATTACCGATACGATCAGAACAACACACTGTTAGCGGGTGCGACAGCTCCTGCACCTATCAAACATCAGAAAAACGTTGCCAAGCTCGATGGAAAAAGCACGAGTGAGCATGAGCAATCATCAATGGGGTCGCTCGCGAACCCTTTTGACAAAGTAAAAATCTCGATGGCTCAGGCACAGCTTAATTGTTTAGGTTATTTATCTGATCAAGAGTCCGAAGGAGTATTAACACCGAATACAATTCGTGCTTTAGAGCGTTTTCAAAAGGACGCGAGCATAGAAGTGACTGGAACGATTGATGATGAAACAAATGGGGCCCTCGCAGATTCAGGTTGTTTGAATAACTCGATTCAAAGTGGCTTTGGCATGATAGCGAATGCATTTGCCGGGGTTGCAACTAACACTGACATGGCAGATGAATTTTTGTATGAAGCGTACCGTGCGCCTAACGATTTCGGTCATTTGTCAATTGAGCACGAGCCTAGCGGCTCAGGTATGACTGAAATAGAGGTGATTGCTCAACATCAAGAGTCAGGATCTGAGCTTAAACAAGCAACTGGCAGCATATTTAAAGTACAGAGCAATGGCGAACTTCATCAACGACCTGACTTTTTAAAAAATGGGGTGACAGAGCCAGTAAACAGTGGCCGGTATTACTTAAAGTTTGCGGCGATGGATAAATTTTTTGCCTCTGGCGATGTGATTTTAAAAAGAGGTGTCAAAAACAAAATACGGGTCGAACTCGAATAACCAATTTGTATTTTTATTGGCGAGGCTCTGTTGAGCCTTGCCACTATTGCGTATTGAGTTTGTACACTTGGCATGTGTTTTCTAAGCACAGTGCTTGTGGAATTGAAATACTCTGGCATCCAGCCAATGCAGGCGCTTGTTGGTTATAAATTTTCTCGAATTCAGTCACGTCTGCAGCCATGCGTTCAGCTTGTTCAGTAGAGGCATGTTTGTTTGAATAGACGACATAGCGACTTGGTTCACCGCAAGGTTGTTGCCCAACAGGGAGTACTTTGCATTGGAAGCTGCCATCACATGTTTTGTTTTCAATGAGCTTGTTTAGTTTTAATTCTGCATCAGTGATGGTCTGTGACACTTGAGAATCAACTGTTTGAGGCGTTGTTAATGAACAGGCACTGATAAAAACAAGCATAAAAAACACCATCACATTCAATCTAATCATAAAAAACCTCCTAGTTTCAGTTAACAGCCATCAAAATAGCACGTTTCACAGGGAATATAGTCGATTTTACAATGCGATAAGTCAATAATTTCGATGGAATAAGGTTTATTTCAGAGCAACTCATAAGCAACGAGGGGTGCGAAGCAAATATTCATCCAATGGAATGACTCATATCGTTGTGCTGGTATTTCAATACCTTAAAAGGCTAATGTGATTTTCACCCGATAAAATGGGAGCCTTTGCTAGGTTGTGGGCTCAGTTCAAAATATTTCAGACATTGTTTGTTTGTAACGTCTTGAAAAGTTTAACGGTGTACCATTCTTAAGTGTGACGAGATAATCCCCATTTTCTGTCGGCTTTAACTCACTAATGAAGTGCTTTTTAACGATGATTGAACGATGGATTCGAACAAAACCAAAGTCGGCTAGTTTGTTAGCCATTTCTGTCAGTGTTTCGCGATAGAGAATGGGTCGGTCTTCATCGATAAGGTGCAACTCTACGTAGTTACCCGCACCGCCTACCCACATAATGCTGTCATGTTCGACAATTCGAATCCGGCCAGATTCTTTAATAATCAAAGGATCAACTTTTTTTGCTTGAGTAGCAAATTGCATCGTTTTAATCAAGCCTTGCATTTGTTGTAAGGGTTCCAAGTTAAACGTACCAAGTCTTGCGGATAACTTTGAAATACATTTATTAAAGCGCTCAGGGCTTATCGGGTGAACCAAATAGTCAATCGCATCATGCTCAAATGCTTGTGCTGCATAATCAATAGAATCTGACATACACACAGTCAAAGTATGAAAGGGCAAATTAGCCTGAGTATTGGCTAGTGTTGATTGTTGTAGCATGTTTTTACTGATAAAAAGCACGTCAGCCTGCATTGAATCACAAATGTCTTTGGCCTCTTGAAGATCAAAAGCAAGGGTTAGCGCTTCAAAACGAGGATGTGACTTGAGTAATTCTTGCAATTGCCGACGAATAGACTCTGAGGGTTCGGCTATTACTACACTGAATTTTTTCATATTTATTCCTTTAAGATGAGTTGTTGCTTCTACTCAGAGCAGAAAAATATAACATTCATGTTGCTAAGATAAACTAAATTTCGAACCTATAAAGTAAACGATTGTAACAAAATGCAAGTGGTTACTTATTCACTAACCCTATGTTTTTAATGGTTTGTTAATAGTTAAAGGTATTAATCTTACATTTTTATTGCTGATCCCATATAACCAACCTTTGGGCATTCAAACGACTCCTTTTGCGTATTATCGATAGAAACAATTGAACTCTGTGATTAGTTTGTCAGTCGCGACAATTTGTAAAAATTGTTAAAAATAATAATCCAGGGAGAAATAAATGTTTAACTTAAAGTTATCAACGTTACATCTAGCAATTGGCTCAGCGTTGTTTGCTGGCATAGGCTTTAATGTTCATGCTGCTGAGGAAGGTGTCGATGCAGTAGAGCGAATTCAAGTAACAGGATCTCGCATAAAGCGAACGGATATGGAAGGTGCAAACCCAGTAACAACCATAGATGCGGCAGCTATTAGTAAAATGAGTGTCAATAATGTCGGCGATTTATTACAGAACCTCACCTCGTCTGCCGGTGCAGCTGTAAACACACAAACAAATAATGGTGGAGACTCAAGTACCCGATTCTCACTACGAGGTATTGGTGATGAACGAACTTTAGTTCTCATTAACGGTCGCCGAGTTGTTGCTGGTGGTAGTGGAGCCAATGCATCTGTTGATTTGAATACTATTCCAACTTCGATTGTTAAACGTGTTGAAGTATTAAAAGATGGTGCATCTGCCACTTATGGTTCTGATGCTATTGCTGGTGTGGTTAATATCATTACCCATACTGATATGGAAGGCTTTGAAGTTAAAGTTAATGCTGGGCAAAGTGGTGAAAGTGATGCGAAATCAAAAGGTATAGACTTCACCTTTGGTGCATCGAGTGATCGCGGTAATGTTGTGTTTGCATTAGGGTATAATGATCAAGGTGATGCTTTCCAAGGTGATAGAAGTTTTTCTGAATACGAATTACGCGCTTATCCTGATGGTTCAACTCAACAAGGTGGATCGTCGGCTCCACCATGGGCCCATGTAGATGGTGCTCCAGGCTCAGCTAATAACCCAGAAGCTCCGAATGCTGATACCAATGTTACCCGAGGTCCTGAGTTTGGTTCGTGGCGCGATTACAGTGGCGCAACAGATGCTTTCAATTATAATCCTGTTAATTACCTTCAAACGCCTAGTTCTCGCAAATATGCAAATGTATTCGCTAACTACTTATTAGGCGAGTTTGGCTTTTTAGGAGAGGTTAACTCTTTTGCTGAAGCAAGTTATGTTCAGACAAATGGTGATCGACTTATAGCTCCAGAGCCTTTAGCTCCACTGGCTTTTTTCCAGACAGCAGCACCCTATTCACCTGATAACTACTATAACCGTACGCAAGGCCCAAAAGATGCTGATGGTAATTCTTACACATTAAATGATTGGCGTCGTCGTATGTTAGAGACGGGTGGTCGCGCAAACTTCCGTGATTATAAAACCTTTAGAACTGTAGTTGGTTTTAATGGTGTCTTTGATAATGGCTGGGATTGGGAAATATCGTATAACTATGGGCAAAGTGATTCGGTAGAGCGTGCCGAAGGTTATTTTAATTTAGACAGAGTGGCTGAAGCTGTTGGTCCTACTGGTTGGTTAGATGAAAACGGCGCTTTGATAACTGATGCTAATGGGAATCCTCTTGTTGAAGCCAATGGTTCTCAAATGGTCTGTTTGAATGCAGATGGCGCAGTGATTGATGGCTGTGTACCGTTGAATATTTTTGGTCAGCCTGGCACAGATTCAGAGATCTCGCCTGATATGCTGCAATACATTTCAGGTGCATACAATACCACTGAATTAGGACAAAATCGTCAAGAGGTTCTATCGGCTGTTGTTTCTGGTGATTTATTTGACTTGCCTGCGGGTGCTGTTGGTTTTGCCGCAGGTTATGAAAAACGCAAAGAGTCAGGATATTACAAGCCTGATACACTCATTCTTGGTGGTATCACTACCGCAGGTAGTGCGGTATCAACAAAAGGTGGATATGACGTAGAAGAAGTGTTCGGTGAAGTCATCATCCCAATTTTTGATGAAGCACCAATGGCACATATGTTGGAAGTGAATGCCGCATTCCGATACTCTGATTACGATACCTTTGGTAGTAATACGAGTGGAAAAATCGGGATCAAATGGATGCCTGTCGAGTCTTTATTAGTGCGTGCAACAGTTTCTGATGCATTTAGAGCGCCAACGATTGACGATTTAGTGGGTGGATCTGCTATTGGTTTCCCTGAAGCTTCAGATCCTTGTGATGCAGATACTTACTCTAACCCAGCTGATTATCAAGCTGTCCGAAACTCACCAAACTGGGCTAACTGTGTGTCAACAGGCGTACCACAAAGTGGTTATAGTTCTGGAGGCGTTGAGCAAATACCGAGTAATACAGGTGGTGCAGTTAACTGGGGTGGTTCAGTTGTACTTGAGCCAGAAACTGCAGATGTTCTAACATTGGGTTTTGTTTATACGCCTGAGTTTTTTGAAAACTTCTCAATGAGCGTTGATTATTGGGAAATTCAGCTTACAAACGCGTTATCTACTGTTGGTACACAAAGTACTTTAGATGGTTGCTTTAATAATGGTGACTACTGTGATCGTATTGACCGCTTTAAATCAGACAGTGCGATACCAGGTAATATTAAAACGGTTGATGACTATGCTGTGAATGTGGGTGGAATCGATACCTCAGGTGTTGACTTTGATCTACGTTACAGATTTGAGTCTAGCTTTGGTGATTGGCGTTTAGGCCTAGATGGGACATATCTTTTAGAGTATGACAAGCACTTAGCTTCTCAAACAATCGATCATGTCGGTCGTTTTGAAGGGGATCATGATGGTCATTTCGCAAAACTAAAAACGAACTTCACTATTGGTTGGTCACTTGATGACTTTGACGCTACTTTAACTACTCGTTACATCGATAGCGTGGTAGAGGTAGAGCAAGGTTGGTGGACTGCACCATTTGAACGTACTGTAGAGTCGAACGTCGTGGTTGATTTACAGGGTAATTACGCTGTAACTGATCATTTAACTGTCACACTTGGTGTTGATAACTTATTTGATCAAGAGCCACCATTTGTTTACTCAGCCTTTGGTGCAAACACAGATGTTTCCACCTACGACATCGTCGGGCGATACATGTATATGAGAGCACAAGTTAGATTCTAATTTGCACTTAATTAAAAAGGGGGGGGAGACCCCCCATTTGATTTAAAAGGAGGTTTTAAATATGAAATTATCAGTGCTGTTAGTTACCGGTTTTGGTTTACTGTTAAGTGGTTGTGAGTCTTCGCAGGATATGTTCAGAAAAAAACAAGATGCAAATGAAGCCTTATTAGCATCGAACACAAATCTCACCGAAAGTGAGTTGGGTATTCGATGTGAAATGATGTCACGGACAGGCAGCAATAAAAAGACCAAAGTCTGCCGAACGTCGGAGCAAATGAAAAAAGATAAAATAGAAGCTGATCGGGCAATACAACGACTGCAAAAATCTGGAGTTACAAGAGATAACTAAAATCTGGATTATGCAATAGCGGGTTGATGGCTTTATTTAGGCTAATAAATACCCCAATTAATATGTACTATTAAAAGTTATCATTCCGTTTATCACTTTGTATGTTCCTCTAGACACTTCGCGGTTTTATTATAACAACCGAACTAATACAGTAACTTGAAATCGCATGGCGATTTTTCTTAGGACCAAATGAGGGACTTATCCCCCCTCATTTTCTTCTTCCTCAAAATAGCCATTTCAAACTTGTTCTAATAAAACTGTTGCATTTATCACCAACTTCCCTATAATACGCAGGCTTTCATAAATACCAGTTCTCTGAGTATCTGTGGAAAGAACTATGTAGCTTGGATTTCAAGCTAATAATCAGGAGCTCCGATTTGGAGTTCAACGGTAAGAAATAAAGAGATACCCGACGTCTAATCTAATTAGTATGTTTCGGATGTTTTTTTATGCTCTTTTTAAAATGCTCTTTTTTTTTGAGGTTTAAATAGAATGTCAAATCAACGCATTCGTATTCGCCTAAAAGCTTTTGACCATCGTTTGATTGACCAATCAACGTTGGAAATCGTGGAAACAGCGAAACGCACTGGCGCTCAGGTACGTGGTCCAATTCCACTACCTACACGTTTCGAGCGTTTTACAATACTTACTTCACCGCACGTAAACAAAGATGCGCGTGATCAGTATGAGATCCGCACCCATAAACGTCTGATCGACATCGTAGAACCAACTGACAAGACTGTAGACGCTCTAATGCGCCTAGACCTTGCAGCTGGTGTTGATGTTCAAATCAGCCTGGGTTAATCGTAAGATTAGAGAGGTTTTAGGAAAATGGCATTAGGTCTAGTCGGTCGTAAAGTGGGCATGACTCGTATCTTCACTGAAGATGGCGTATCTATCCCAGTAACCGTAATCGAAGCAACTCCTAACCGCATTGCACAAATCAAAACTGATGCAACTGACGGTTATAACGCGCTTCAAGTTACCGCAGGCACTAAAAAAGCAAGCCGCGTAAACAAACCAGCAGCGGGTCACTTCGCTAAAGCTGGCGTTGAAGCGGGTCGCGGTCTGTGGGAATTCCGTCTATCTGGCGACGAAGGTAGCTTCGAAGTTGGTAGCGAAATTACAGTAGAATTATTCAATGACGTAACTAAAGTTGACGTTACTGGTACTTCTAAAGGTAAAGGCTTCCAAGGTGGTGTTAAGCGCTGGAATTTCAGCATGCAAGACGCTACTCATGGTAATTCACTTTCTCACCGTGCTCCGGGTTCAATTGGTCAAAACCAATCACCTGGTAAAGTATTCAAAGGTAAGAAAATGGCTGGTCACATGGGTGCTGAGCGTGTAACGACTCAAAACCTAGAAGTTGTTCGTGTTGATGTTGAACGTAACTTGCTACTTGTTAAAGGTGCAGTTCCTGGTTCAATCAACGGCGACGTGATCGTTAAACCTGCTGTTAAAGCTTAAGTCGGAGATTAGTGATGGAATTAACATTGAAAGACGCGTCAGGCGCTCTTGAAGTTTCCGAAGCTACTTTTGGACGTGAGTTTAACGAAGCTCTAGTACACCAAGTAGTAGTTGCTTTTGCAGCTGGTGCTCGTCAAGGTACTCGTGCTCAGAAGACACGTTCTGAAGTAAGCGGTGGCGGTAAAAAGCCGTGGAATCAAAAAGGTACTGGCCGCGCGCGTGCTGGTACAATCCGTAGCCCAATTTGGCGCTCGGGTGGTGTGACGTTTGCAGCTAAGCCGCAAGATCACAGCCAAAAAGTAAACCGTAAAATGTATCGCGGTGCGATTAAAAGCATTTTGTCTGAATTAGTTCGTCAAGAGCGTTTAATTGTAGTTGAAAGCTTTGGTATTGAAGCTCCTAAAACTAAGCACTTAGTTGCTAAGTTAAAAGAGTTAGAGCTAAAAGACGTACTAATCGTTACTGAAGAAGTTGATGAGAACTTATTCTTATCTTCTCGTAACCTTTATAAGGTTGACGTACGTGATGTAGCTGGTATCGACCCAGTAAGTCTAATCGCATTCGATAAGGTTCTTATTACTGCTGCTGCAGTTAAGCAACTTGAGGAGTCGTTAGCATGATCCGTGAAGAGCGTTTATTAAAGGTTATACTAGCCCCACATATTTCTGAGAAAAGCACTGTTAACGCTGAAACAAACAATACTATTGTTTTTAAAGTAGTTAAAGATGCAACTAAAGCTGAAGTACAAGCTGCAGTTGAGAAGCTTTTTGAAGTTGAAGTAACAGGTGTTCGCACTCTAAACGTTAAGGGTAAAACTAAGCGTACTGGTATGCGTTTCGGTCGTCGTTCAGACTGGAAGAAAGCCTACGTTACTCTTAAAGAAGGTAGCGAGCTAGACTTTGTCGGCGGCGCCGAGTAATAAGGGGAGTTAGAATTATGGCACTTCAAAAGTGTAAACCTACTTCTGCGGGTCGTCGTCACCTTGTTAAAGTGGTTAACCCAGATCTACATAAAGGTAAACCATTTGCACCACTATTAGAGAAAAACTCTAAGTCAGGTGGTCGTAATAACAACGGTCGTATCACGGTTCGTCACATTGGTGGTGGTCATAAGCATCATTACCGTGTAGTAGACTTTAAGCGTAACAAAGATGGCATTCCAGCTGTTGTTGAGCGTCTTGAATATGATCCAAACCGTAGCGCAAACATTGCTCTTGTATTATATGCAGACGGTGAGCGTAAATACATCATTGCACCTAAGGGTTTAAAAGCTGGAGATTCTATCCAGTCTGGTGTTGATGCACCAATTAAGCCTGGTAATACATTACCAATGCGCAATATGCCAATCGGTGCAACGGTTCATAACGTTGAATTAAAGCCTGGTAAAGGTGCGCAAATCGCACGTTCAGCAGGTGCTTACGTACAAATCCTTGCTCGTGAAGGTCAATACGTCACTCTACGTCTTCGTTCTGGCGAAGTTCGTAAAGTTGAGTCTGATTGTCGCGCGACACTAGGTGAAGTAGGTAACGCAGAACATATGCTTCGTTCGCTTGGTAAAGCTGGTGCTAACCGCTGGCGCGGTGTTCGTCCGACAGTTCGTGGTGTTGCCATGAACCCGGTAGATCACCCACACGGTGGTGGTGAAGGTCGTACATCTGGTGGTCGTCATCCTGTGTCTCCATGGGGTAAACCGACTAAGGGTGCTAAGACTCGTAAAAACAAGCGTACTGATAAATTTATAGTACGTCGTCGTACTAAGTAATATTGAGGAATAGCCATGCCACGCTCTCTCAAGAAGGGTCCTTTTATAGACCTACACTTGCTGAAGAAGGTAGAGAAAGCTTTGGAAAGCGGTGAAAAGAAGCCAATTAAAACTTGGAGCCGTCGTTCAATGATCATACCTAACATGATCGGATTGACCATTGCTGTCCATAATGGTCGTCAACACGTACCTGTGTTCGTATCTGACGAAATGATCGGTCATAAACTAGGTGAATTTGCACCTACTCGCACTTATCGCGGCCACGCTGCTGATAAGAAAGCGAAAAAACGCTAAGGGGTTGATAAATGCAAGCATTAGCTAAACATAAATTCGCCTCTGGTTCGGCGCAAAAAGCGCGTTTAGTTGCTGATCAAGTCCGTGGACTTCCAGTAGATAAAGCGCTTGAAATCCTAGCGTATAGCCCTAAAAAAGCGGCTGTATTAGTTAAGAAAGTACTTGAGTCTGCTATCGCTAACGCGGAGCATAACGAAGGTGCCGACATTGATGAGCTTCGTGTAACTACGATTTTTGTGGACGATGGTCCTACAATGAAACGTATTATGCCACGTGCTAAAGGCCGCGCTGATCGCATCCTTAAGCGTACAAGCCACATCACTGTTGTGGTTTCAGATAACTAGGAGATATAAGTAATGGGACAAAAAGTTCATCCTACTGGTATTCGCCTAGGTATATCTAAGCCTTGGGTTTCTACCTGGTTCGCGAATACTAAAGATTTTCCTGAGATGCTTTTCGGCGATCACAAAGTACGTCAATACCTTACTAAGGAATTGAAAGCTGCTTCTGTATCTAAGATCGTTATTGAGCGTCCAGCTAAATCTATCCGTGTAACAATTCACACAGCTCGTCCTGGTGTTGTTATCGGTAAAAAAGGCGAAGACGTTGAAAAACTACGTCTAGCGGTATCTAAAATGGCTGGTGTACCTGCTCAGATCAATATTTCTGAAGTACGTAAGCCAGAGTTAGATGCTAAATTGGTTGCAGATAGCATCGCATCTCAGCTTGAGCGTCGTGTTATGTTCCGTCGCGCGATGAAGCGTGCGGTACAAAATGCAATGCGCATTGGTGCTAAAGGTATCAAAGTTGAAGTTAGTGGTCGTTTAGGCGGCGCTGAAATCGCACGCTCTGAGTGGTATCGTGAAGGTCGTGTACCTCTACATACTCTTCGTGCAGATATTGATTATTCAACTTCTGAAGCTTTAACCACTTACGGCATCATCGGTGTTAAAGTTTGGATCTTCAAAGGCGAAGTTATTGGTGGTTTACCACTAGTACAAGAGCAAGAGAAGCCAGCCAAACCACGTGCACCGAAGAAAGCCCGTAAAAGTGCTAAGTAGAGGTAGCGAATAATGTTACAACCAAAACGTACAAAATTCCGTAAGGTGCATAAAGGCCGCAACCGTGGTCTTGCACAAAACGGTAACAAAGTAAGCTTCGGTACTTTCGGTCTGAAAGCAACTGGTCGTGGTCGTATGACTGCTCGCCAAATTGAAGCGGCTCGTCGTGCTATGACACGTCACGTTAAGCGTCAAGGTAAAATCTGGATTCGTGTATTCCCAGATAAGCCTATCACTGAAAAGCCACTAGAAGTTCGTATGGGTAAAGGTAAAGGTAGCGTTGAGTATTGGGTTGCTGAAATTCAGCCAGGCCGTGTACTTTACGAAATGGAAGGTGTTTCTGAGCAATTAGCTCGTGAAGCATTCGACCTAGCTGCTCGTAAATTACCTTTCAAAACAACTTTTGTAACTCGGACGGTGATGTAATGAAAGCTAGTGAACTTAAAGACAAAAATGTTGAAGAGTTAAACACTGAACTTTTAGCTTTACTTCGTGAGCAATTCAACTTGCGCATGCAGTCTAGCACTGGTCAATTAGCTCAGACTCATTTGCTAAGAACAGTACGTCGCGATATCGCGCGTGTTAAAACAGTTATTAACCAGAAGGCAGGTCAATAATGAGCGATGCAATCCGTACTCTTCAAGGCCGTGTAGTAAGTGACAAGATGGACAAGTCTATCGTTGTTGCTATTGAACGTCAGGTGAAGCACCCAATTTATGGTAAATTCATCAAGCGTACAACTAAGTTACACGCACATGACGAAGCAAACGTAGCTAACACAGGTGACGTGGTAACAATCCGCGAATGTGCACCTATCTCTAAGACTAAGTCTTGGACGTTAGTTGACGTTATCGAAACAGCTAAAGGTTAATTTTTAATTAACTTTTAACTGAAAAAGCCCTGCCATCTGGTGGGGCTTTTTAATGCCTAAAATATGGAACTAAAGCAATATTTTCATACTCATATAATCACTTAATGGGAAGGAGGTATTGTGCATAAAAGGAATTACAGTTCATGGGCCGTTTCAATAGGGCTTCATGCTCTGCTCATTGCTGCGATTTTAACCATGCGATTGCCAGTCTTGTACCACGAGGCTGCACCTAAGATGAAAGCGTATGTAACGGTTAATCTAGCTTCCTTACCCAATTTGACACCTTCACCTACAAAAACCACGCCGCAAAATGTGCAGTCTTTTACTGACCGGGTTATTAGCAAAGAAGATACAGCGACACCAAATAGTGATGTCACTACAACGACAGATAAAAAACTAAATAATATCAAATCACAAAAAGCTCATTTAAAGGATAAAAAATCCTCAGTAAGAGAAAAATCAACGTTGAGTGATGTCACTACAAACAATGAATCTACACGTGTGGCTACGCAAACAAACGCGATTGACACGAGACAGAGTGACTTCAAAAAGCTTAACCCTTATAAGAGGCTACCTCAAATATCGACAGGTGACTTTTCAAATAAAGAAAAGGTGACATTCGGTTACCCTAATCATAAATCCAAAAAAGAAATGACGATTAATGATCGAATAACCGTGCCAAGAGAAGATATGAGAGAGGAAAGTAGCCAGATTATTGCAGTCAGTGCAGGAGGAGCAAAACGAGTCGAAAAGTGGAGAGGGAAGTGTTACGACGTGGATCTGGCCACTGTCTTTGGTAAATCAGGGATGCCGCAAGGAGGGCCGAGGCTTTGCCCCGGCGAAAAGTCAGACGATCAGGTGTTACTTGAAAAAAGCATGGAAAAATGGAGTCGGGTTAGCCAAACGAAATAGGTTTACGGCCAGTGCCATTACCGGGCTTTTTCGGTTTAGCCTGCTTGTTGGATTGTTGGGCACTTTTTTTCTTATTCTGCGGCGATTTGGTGGTCGCTTTGACTGGTTCAGGCTTAGCTTGATAGGCTAAGTTTTGCACTGGGCGCTCAGCAGGCGTGACGCCTTCGGCTAAGGTAATTTCGAATGTTTCCCCATCAAAATGCAGTAAATCTCCACCATAGATTTTCTTGCGTTTTTGCAAGCAGGTTTCATTGTTCAAACCAATATACCCATCGGCGATGAGCATTTTTGCTTGCCCGCCACCTTCCACTAAATCGAGAACCTTAAGCAATTTACACAATTCTATCGGCTCTTCTTCTAGCTCAATAATGATATTTTCGTCTGACATAGTGGAACTCAATTTATAGTAAAGGGTCAAAGTTGAAAGATTATACCTGATGCAATCTCAGTATCGTAAAAGTTAAGTTGGTTTTTTAATATTTATCGAGGTTGTCATCGGATGATCATATGTGATCTTTATGATGCGCCATTCCGTAAGGGAAAGTTCAATTTGTCCATAAGCGTGTAAGTGTGCACTAAATGAGTAGGTACACATAAATTGTTACAACCCTGTACCTTTACACTTAAGCTGAATCGGCGTAAAAAGAGGCCGAAGCATAGAATAATAAAGTTTAAGAGTTGGAGTAAAACTTGCTTTAGGCCAATTAAGACGGTCTTAATTAAGTACTGACAACAGTAACAATCATAATGCGAAGAGGAGTGAAGCATGGGGATCAGACTTTCACTAAAAAAAGAATTAATGGGTAATGCGCAAGGGTTGACCACAGCAGAAGATGTGAGACAAGCATTGTCGCTAGCGATGAAAATGGATCCAACTCAAAGCCAAGCTAATTTTGAATTAATGACTCGCTTTAACGACAATCATGCCAAGTTGCTATATCAGCAATCTCCTTGCGAACCACAACTACAAGCTCAAAAACACCGTTTATTTAATGAGTTAATGTATAACACCGATCAAGTTAATCAATGGATAGAAGACAACGGTGGGTCCATTCTTATTTAACCTCTGTCTGTTATTGAAATAAGGAGCGTCATGCTCCTTTTTTACAAACATTTTTCTTGGCAATATCAAGTTTTCATATTGGATTACACTTGTAATCAATGTGGGGAGATATAATTTGAATCGATATATATTGCCGATTATGCTGCTAGTGTTAACCGCGTGCACGCAAACACCTCATATTTATGTTATTAGCCAAGGTTACTCGAGCGAAGAGTTAGCGCCTTTGATCAGCGAACTTAATACATTAGAAGCGCAAGTAACTGTGAGCGACGCTGTACAGATCCCGAGTGAATTTGACGAAACATCGTTAGCTGTCAATCCTGGTTTTCATCAGTCTCAATTACTAAATAAGATTGAAAACCTATTAAGCGACAAAGGGTTTAAACGAGCGGATATCTATCGCTTTGCACAAGGAAAGCATTTTTATAATGGCAATAACATAGGGCTGTATGTAAAAAACCCAGTGGTGGTAAATGATTATGTCATGCCGAGCTATATCCGAACCCAATATTGCAATACCGCTGATGGCGTGTTGCAGCTTGCGAAAAATGGTGACTTTGTTTATGAATACGAATTACTTAATTCTACAAAAAATAATGAATCAGAATCAGAGTTCTCAATCATTAAGCTCAGTGGCCAATGGCAATTTGATCAGCGCTATCTCACATTAGAGCAGCATGAGACGATTATTCAACGTTACCACTTTAGCCAAGGCGAAAAACCGACATTTTTCGGCCCAAAAGCAGCCGATATATTTACACCTAAACTCAACAGTACAAATCCGGCACTTAATTGTGAGTTACTGATTATTTATGGCGAATAACTTTGTTATAGTTTTGCGTCTAATTTGATGAGGAGCAGCCATGATAAGATTGAGTAAGTACGGGGTCGGGTTAATGCTTGCAGGATTTCTTTTGAACCCCAGCATTGATGTAAGCGCACAAAGCAACCCACTCACTGAGCAAGCGTTACACACCCAAGCGATCGTTGATTTACAGCTGCAAGCATATAATAACCAAGACATTGCAGCCTTTGCTGCCACGTATCATGACGATGTTGAAATTCATCGTTTTCCTGGTGGGCTGCAATATCAAGGCAAGGATGAATTAATCAAACGCTACGGTAAAAAATTTGCGGAATTAAAATGTTTGCATGCTTCGTCTTTAGTGCGAATGATTGAAGGGCGTTTTTTAGTTGATCACGAATTAGCACAGTCATGTAGTAAAACTGCTGGAGAGGTTGATCGCAGTATTAAAGTGATTGCAGCCTATGAAGTGGAGGATGGCTTGATAAAGCGTGTAACATTTATGCGCTAAAAAAGGTTGTTCTAATTGAATGTCGTCAGAATAAAAGGCTTCGTATAGAAGCCTTTTGACTGTTGAAAACTTAGTTTTTAGTTGCTTTATACTTTAACGTTACATCTGAGTAAGGTAAAAAGCCACGAGTGCGAATAAACCATTTGCCTTCTTTTGGCGCATTAAATTCACAGGTTTCTTCATTGCCCCAAACATACGGGCGACAATCATATTTAAAGAAACTAGCTTGTTTGCCTTGGCGAACATATAAATCCGCTTCACCTGTGCCACCACCAATACTAATGCTTAAATTGTCGTACCCTGCAGGTAAATCAATTTGATAGCTATTCCACCAAAACCAACCAGAAATATTAGTGATTTCACCTTCAAATGCCGGTGAGTCTACTTTGGTTTTCACTTCAATCACAATTGGATCATGATCAGATGCGCGATAGGCATTATTGGCATATAAGCTTGCTTGGTGCTTATCACTCTTATATTCAGTGTTGTAGTCTAGAATAATGGGTTCATCTGCATTGATATGCCAATCAGCAATCCCTGTGACTTTCTCGGCCATTGAGCTGCTCGCTAATGCATGGTCTAGGCTGCCCATTAATCCTTGATAGACATAAGAGTAATCAAGTGTGTTGCCATTGATTAGTTTTTTCAGATTGGTGTAACCATTAGTTTCATAGGCAAAGATAGGATCTTCTAATGCGTAAGCATTCATATCGCCAAGAATAATCACATCCGCGTCATCAACAGCAGTTGGCTGTGTTGCAACCCATGCGCTTAATTCATTAACAGCTTGAACGCGTGTGGCATTCCAGCAACCTTGGCCATCGCCTGAATCGATATCGCCATCGGTTGCTTTTGAACAACTGCCTTTTGAGCGTAAATGTGCCACAACCACCGAAAAGACATCATTATGACGAATATCAGTAAAGCTTTGCATCATAGGTGGACGGTTACCATAATCGAATGGGACTGCTGTGGTAAATGCCGCTGTTCCTGTTTCAGCAATGCGATCTGTACGATACAGCATGGCTGACATAATGGCATCAGTACCTACTTGCTCGGCATTAAAGTTAACAAAGGCATAAGCTCCAGCTCCAGCAACGGCATTGAGGCCATTCACTAAGTCTTGAATCGCACTGAATTCACCAAAGCCATCGTTCTCCATTTCCATTAAGCCAATCACATCAGCATCAAGCGCTAAAATGGCTGTGATGATTTTATCACGCTGGCGAGTAAATTCTTGGGCTGAATCAGCACCACGGCTAGTTGGGAATCCTGCGCCTTGCCCATCACCATTAAAGTAGTTTAGTACGTTAAAGCTGGCGATACGTAAGTCACCAATTTCTGGTAATTCAATCGTTTCAGGGCGAGGATTGTTTGTTACAAACGTTGGCATGCTCGTTGGGTGAACGCGATATTGGTTAAAGCTATAAGTCATCACACCTTCAATATTGGTGACTTGGTCGCCTAAACGTAAAGTATTGTATGCATCAAGCTCCGGTGATGGGTAAGCTATCGGGTCACTATTTTGTGCGGTTGAACCATCATCAAGGACGATGATTTTTCTTGCGTTATCAGCCATGACAGCTTTTGCAGCATCACCTGGTAAGGCAATTTGTGTCGATTGGTAAAGGCGCTCAGTTGCAAGCTTTAATTCGCCATAACGGCCTAAACCATAGTTATCAGCCACGACTAATGGTTGAGTGAATACAACGCGCATGCCTTCGTATGCTTCTAGATCGGCTGCGTTGTTTACTGGTAAGTTAACGGTTACAGCTTCGCTGGTGGCTGTTCCACAAATAGCTAAGTCAGAGACATTGCTGAGTTGTGTGGCATTGTAAGCTTCTTTTACTTTAGCGCGAATACGCACTAAGTCTCCGACATTGACATCGTCAGCTTGGTGATACACAAACAGGCCTTCAGAGGTCATAGGGTCGTTATCAAAGTTATTGGCTAACGCCTGAATAAAAAAGCCCTTTAATTGATTATCTGCTTGGAAATCAGCCGTAACAACAGCTTCTACCTCAACAACTTGCCCATCAAGAGGGCTGATGTCAGTGAGGCCTTGAATGGTATGAATTCGGGTCGCTTCTGTACCACAAACAACAGGCTCAACCGGTTCGACAGGATCGGTGCCACCATTTCCGCCGGCGTGCTGCCCTAAACCTGAGAAGTCATCTTTCGCGAAGCTTTCCCACTGTTCATCAATAATAAATTCAGCCATTGCATCAGTGCGGCCGGTATTGACTGAGCTTGCACGACGAAGCGAACGGTCTTGGCTACGAACATCATTGTTGCTCCAGTAAGAGCCAGGATCAAAGCCAACCTGACCAAAGCTATCAATTACAGCGTTATTATTTTCAAGTGTGATGGCATCATCGCCATTGAACCAGCTCCCACCCGTTGTTTGATTTGCGAGTGCCAATACATCAGCAGCCGCGCTCGAGTGAGCAACAACGAAGGTTCCTTTGGCCGGGATCTCACCTGTTAAATTGATGGTGTAACCAACGTCAGTTTTACCATTGAAATAATATTTGAGTTGATAATTGGCTAAATCAATTGTTGATTCGCTTGGATTAAACAATTCAATCGCTTTGTTATTACTGCTTCCTTCGACATATTCTGAAATAAATATATTAGCGTGAACGGGTGCAACACTGGCAGCGATGAGCGCTGCCAAAGGTGCCATTTTTATAATTGTCATGATTTGTTCCTGTTATCCAACAAGGTTATTTGCGTGAAAGTAAAGCCCCATAAATGGAACTGCTAGTGTAAAAACACCAAGTTACATTTTTATTACATAATGCGCAAATTTGGGCACAAGTGAATGAGTTAGATTACCAATTATTTAATGCAGGTTTATTTATTCGTAAATGCGCATTAATTTAACTTGTGAATTCAGTTTATTTGACAGGGTGGGCGCAAGCTCTATATGCATTGCGCCATCAGGTGTTTTGTTGAAGGGATTTTAAATACGTGTATTGATGCTTTTATTGCAATAACTATTACAGTGATATCTGTTTATTGATTTTTATTCCTAAGCGTTTAATCAGTCTGGTCAAGTTGGCTCGATCTGTTAATAGCTCACGTGCCGTCGCTGCAATATTGCCATGGTGTTTTACTAATGCATTTAAGATGGTTTGCCGTTGAAAGTGCTCAGTTGCTTCTTTCAAAGAGTGACCCAAGGTATAACTGAGCTCAGGGGAAGTCGGAGTGTCCAATTCTGATGAGTGCGTTGATAAATCGGCAGGCAAGTCGGTGCAATCTTCGGGTTGCAAAGTGATGATCGGTTGTTGAGGATTACGGGCGCGCGCTTTTAACGCCGCACGGTTAATGACATGTTCGAGTTCTCTGACATTACCAGGCCAAGAATATTGACTTAAGTTAATAATTACTTGAGGTGAGAGTTTAAATTGGCTAACTGCAAATTTGCGTCTGGCTAGTTCAACAAAAAAACCAGCAAGGATGGGGATATCACCGACACGCTCTCTCAGCGGTGGCACGTCAATCGGGTAAACACTTAAACGATGAAAGAGATCGGCTCTAAATCGTCCTGCTTGTACTTCGACATTCAAATCACGATTGGTTGCGGTTATGACTCGCACATTGACTTTGTGAATATGGTCTTGACCAACTGGTTGAATTTCCTGATTTTGTAATGCTCTTAACAGCTTACTTTGCGCCAGTAGTGGTAGTTCGCCGATTTCATCTAAAAATAACGTCCCGCCATCAGCTAAATTAAATTTACCCGCACGGTTTTTTAACGCGCCGGTGAATGCTCCTTTTACATGGCCAAATAACTCACTCTCAATCAGGTTTTCAGGTAGGGCTGCACAATTGACGTAAACCAGTGGCGCATGGTGGCGATGAGATGCTTGATGGAGCGTGCGGGCAACCAACTCTTTGCCAACGCCAGTTTCGCCTGTAATAAGAATGGTGAGATCGGAGGACGCTGCCACTTGGATATCATTTTTGAGTGCTGTGATCACCGGACTTTGTCCGATGATTTCGCCACCATCTTTTTGCCACGCTTCTTGGGTCAGCTCGGCGACAACATTTTTGTTATGTTGCGCTTGCAGCTCCAGCTGCTCTAAATGAATTGCTGTATTGAGAGTGGCGGAGGCCATGGCCGAAATAATAGCAAGGACACGTTCTGGTATTTGGTCAAATATGCCAGGGCTGAGGCTATCTAACGTGAGGACACCGATCAGCTGATTATTCGCGTGTAAAGGTAATCCCATACAAGCATGCACAGGCAAATCATCTTCACTGTCTCGTAAAAGGCCGTCATATGGATCTGGTAGAGAGCAGTCACTACTAAAACGAGTTGGTGACTCTGATTGGCAAATCCGCTCAAATCTTGGGTGTTCGTTAAGGATAAAGCGTCGTCCGAGTGTCTCTTTACTCAACCCTTGCATCGCAAGAGGTTTGAGTAATGAATCTTGATAAAGCAGTAACGCAATCGCGTCGCAATGAATAGTTTTACGAATAGTATCGAGCAGGCGGTCAAAGCGATCTGCGCTATTGAGTGATTGCGTCAAATCCAGTGCAAGTTCGATTAAAGCATTGTGCGAAAGAGAAGTCATAGCGCTATTCAAGGAGCAAAGAGTGTGGTCCAAGTGTAGCAGTTTTTGCAAAAATAAACATAAGAGTCACTTTGACTCTTTTTTGGCGAGGTCAAAATGACTCTTCTAGTTTTTGATTTGCATTTAACTTATTGTTTTTTAACGATTTGATTTTTATTTCGAGATTGGCATTGTGATTGCTATAGCTAGGTATATTTATTTAGGAGCGTCGTAATGATATCGCAGATTCATATTCATGAGCAGCCTGGCAGTATTCAGCCAGCTTTCCTTTCTCGTTGTTTAGTGTGGGCTAATTGGGCAATGATCATCAATTTATCGCTCACTGTTTTGTGCTTAGTGATTAGCTATGGCTACGCAGAGTTTTTTTCATTGTATAGCCAAATTGCCGCGCATTTACTGACCATTGTTTTTGCTGGTGTTTTTAAATTGGCATACGTTTTACGTTGTTTTGCTTTGTATAACCTTGGCAGCAGAGAATTCTGATATGAGTAAGTTGGTGATGCCCAATGGGGCAGAGAATCTGCACGTCGCGCAAACTGGTTGGGATCATCCATTGTTGAGCATGGCGTTTAGGCCACTGTTTTTAATGGCCAGTTTTGGCTCAATTGCGGCCTTAGCTGTTTGGTTAGGTGTGCTATTTGGAGGTGTGTCACACGCAAGGTTGCTACTCACACCGGTAGTCTGGCACGGTCATGAGATGATTTTTGCCTTTGCTGCAACCGTCGCAGCAGGATTTTTATTGACTGCAGTGCAGACATGGACAGGGCAAAAAACACTTGCAGCTCCTCATTTACTTGGCCTGATTTTCTTGTGGTGCATCATTCGCATTAGCTTTTGGAGTGTTGAGGCTGAGCAGGCGTTTTTGGTGATTATTTTACAGGTGCTATGGTGGGGTTGGGTCATTGTCCAGTTTGCACGACCGATTATTGAAACCAAAAATCGTCGTAATTATGTCTTTATTGGTTTGCTAACTGTCCTGATGTTGGCGAATTTAGCTGCGCTGATTGCAGATGTTTCGGGGTATGTCGGTTTTGCACTTCATATTATGCGCACCTGCGTGCTGCTATTCACTATTTTAATTGCGTTATTAGGTGGGCGAGTGATCCCCTTTTTCACCCGCAGTGGCTGTGCTCGAGAAGGGATTGTATTGGAGGATAAAAGTGCCCCTAAATGGTTAGAGCGATTGTTGCCTTGGGTTGCATTGGCAGGGACCGTGAGCTTTTTTATGAGTTATTTTTTTACGTTAACAGTGAGTGCTGGCGTGTGGTTACTGTTAGTCGGTTGCCTGCATTTGGCGCGTATGGTGTTTTGGTATCCTCATAAGGTGATGTCGATTCCTTTATTGTGGTCTTTGCATTTGGCGTATTTGCTACTCGCTGTGGGGCTTATCTTGCTTGGTAGTAGCTATTTCCATTCGTACTTTTCTTTTAGCACTGGCCTACATGTGATTACGTTAGGGTCAATCGGATTGATGATTTTATCCATGATGAGCCGTGTCTCTTTAGGGCACACCGGCCGAGCGCTCGTTGTCCGAGGGGCGATTAGCTTAGGGTTCATGTGGATGCTAATGGCCACTTTGAGCCGATTCTTTTTGAGCGTACTGAATTTACACCCCGCAGCTTGGGTTGTCAGTGCGTGTTTATGGGGTGTCGCATTTACGATGTTCTGTGTTGTTTATTTACCTATTTTGACGCAACCACGTCAGTCATAATTGAGTTAAGGAGTTTATTTGTGTTAAGCGAACAGCAATTGGGGCTTATTAAAACCACGATACCAGTACTGGAAAGTGCAGGCCCAGCGTTAACTGCGCATTTTTACCAACGTTTATTTTCTCATCATCCACAATTGCAGCACATATTTAATATGAGCAATCAGAAAAGTGGCCGTCAGCAACTGGCTTTGTTTGAGGCTATTGCTGCGTATGCTAAAAATATTGAAAATGTGAGTGTGCTAATAGGTGCTGTCGAACGCATCGCACAAAAGCATACTAGCTTAAATATTCAAGCTGAACATTACGCGATTGTAGGTGAGCATTTACTGGCAACCCTTGATGAGTTAGCACCAGAGAGTTTCCCTAAAAACGTATTAGCGGCATGGCAAAGTGCGTACCAAGTCTTAGCCGGTATTTTTATAGAGCGTGAGGCTCAGTTGTATCAAGAGCGAAGCAATGCTGCTGGTGGTTGGCGAGGCCCTAGAGCTTTCAAATTAATAGCCAAAGAGGTTGAGTCTGAACTGGTGACAAGCTTTACTTTTTCCCCGTTAGATGGATTGCCGGTATTGGATTATGTCAGTGGTCAATATATTGGGATTGAGGTGAAAATTCCAACGGCAGAATTTAAGGAGATCAGACAGTATTCGTTATCTCAAGCGAGTAATGGCGAGAGTTATCGCATTTCAGTAAAACGTGAAAACACGCCATTTATAGGTGTGGTTTCTAATTACTTACATAATGAGCTGATGTTAGGCGATGAAGTCACATTATATCCGCCATCGGGTGAGTTCTTTTTGGTGGACCGTGATGCGCCTGTGGTTTTAATCTCTGCGGGAGTCGGAATTACACCAATGATGGCGATGTTAGATACGCTTGCCAAGCAAGAGTATAAGCTTCCAGTCTCTTTTTTACATGCTTGTAATTCATTGGCGCAGCAGAGCTTTGCTCAAAATACTCAAGCCTTATGTCAGCAATTAAATGCAGCCCATTATATATGGCATCAGCATGAACATGTTGAAAATGCACGCCATGGCACTATGCAGTTAAATGCAGTGCCGTTACCAATTGAGCTGGGTGACTTTTATATTTGTGGGCCAATAGGATTTATGCAGTTTGCTTATCAGCAACTTAGAGAGCTTGGGGTCGCAGCTTCTCGTATTCATTATGAAGTGTTCGGCCCGCACGCAAATATATTTGACCATTAGTCGATAAATAGCCGCCATCAATCGTATTTTGGCGGCTTTTTATGGCGTACAACTTTACTTTTGTAACGGATGGTAGTTAGATAAAAATTACTCTCCGTTCAAAATGGCTTGCACGTGTTTAGAAAATTCATCGTTTGGTTTGTTTTTATAAGCTTTGCTGCTTCTACTGCTGCTTTAGCTAAACCTACCGTATTATTTGTGAATCCCTCAATAATTAACGAACCTTTTTGGCTCAAAACGGAAATGATCACCCAAGCTGCTGCGGCTGATTTAGATATTCAACTTGATATTGTTTATGGTGGTGGCAATCGTTTAATTCAGTTTGATGAAGTAAGGCGGTATTTGCAATATCAGAAAAAACCAGATTATGTGATTTTCATGAACTACCCTGGCGGGGCTAAACCTATGATGTCGCTGCTTGAGGAATATAAAGTGCCTTTTATTACTCTAGAAAACAATATCTTAGATGAAGAGCGCACACAAGTAGGGCTGCCAGGTGAAAATTTTACCTACTGGCTAGGAGAGATTTTTTACGATCATCAACAGGCGGGTAAATTATTGGCGAGTGATTTGATTCGTCAATATCAGAAACATCACACTGAGTCCGCAACTGTGATTGGGTTAAGTGGGCACCATGGACAGGAGTCGCTGGCGCGTAACCAAGGGTTATTAGAGAGTGTTGCTCAATCTGAGGCTGTCAGTTTGGGGCAAATTGTCTACGCAAGTTGGTCTGAACAATTAGCCTATCAAAATACCCTCAAGTTATTAAAACGTTACCCTAAAACAGCAATGATCTGGAGTGCTTCCGATTTGATGGGGTATGGTGCAATTAGAGCGAGTAAAGAGCTAGGGCTAATAGTCAATAAAGATGTGTTTATCGGTGGCTTTGATTGGCTCAATCCATCTTTAGAGAAAATCATTCAAGGTGAGATGTCAGCATCCGTTGGCGGGCATTTTATGATGGGCGCTTGGGCATTGATAAGTATTGCTGATCACATGCAGGGTATTCCATATTGGTCACACTCAAAAAGCAAACAGCTTATTTTTGAGCTTGAACTTGTTAATCAAGATAATGTTGCTTCTTTACTTCCCTTAATGAAACAGAATCAAAATGCATGGATTGATTTTGACTTTAGGCAATTTAGTTTACAAAACCAGGCTAATGCTGGTTATCAGTTTAGTGTTGAAAAAATAGTGAGTAATTTAAAACCTTCAAACACTTCACTTGCAAAATAACAGCTCTTTAAGAGCTTGTTCAGAGATGGGCTTACTTAATAAAAATCCTTGAATAACATCACAGTGCTCTGCGATGAGCCAATCTAATTGTTGATGCGTTTCGACGCCTTCGGCAACTACGTTGACTTTTAATTCTTGTGCAAGCTGCAATACAAAACGTGCGATGGCATTATGGTCAGGAAGAGCCTGAATAAATGCTCGGTCGATTTTGAGGGTATCAAAAGGGAGTTTATTTACTTGTGACAGGCTCGAAAAACCCGTACCAAAGTCATCAATCGCGACCGTTATCCCTAAGCTTTGCAGCTGTGTTAATTGTGCTACGACATAGTCGGAATTCGCCATCGCAGCTTCAGTAATTTCGATTTCTAATACTTGATAAGGCAGTTGGTAGCGTTCAGCTAGGTTTTTAACAATTGAGAATAAATCAACCTCATAATTAAAATTCACAGATGAAAAGTTAACTGCGACTCGAAAGTCCTCACGCTTTAAGCTTGCCGCAAATTGCCATGCTTTTTTGAGAACAATTAAGTCGATTTGACTAATTAAATTAAATCGTTCAGCTAAAGGAATGAAGATACCGGGAGAGATCCATTGCCCGTCACTTTGCCAGCGTGCGAGCGCTTCACATCCCACCATCAACTCGGTATTTGATGCTGAAAATTTGGGCTGATAAGCAATGCTGATATCTTCATTCTGAATGGCTAATTTGAGCTTTTGCTCCAGCGCTTGTTCCTGCTTAGAGTGAGAGAGCAGGTTGTTTGAAACAGGAAAGAGCGCATTGATATGATTGGTTTTGTCTGCTTGGCTCAAATGCAGCTGAGCTAGCTGAATTTTATCACTAAAAGAATTCGTTAAGCTTGCAGGAGCAAACCCGAAAAGTGTTTTTAACCGCACTTCGTGTTGCTCAATTTTAAAGGCTTGGCGAACTAAGAGAGTAACTTGTTCTGTGATGATGTTAACTTGATCTTCATTGTTCTCAAATAAAATAACCCATTGAGTCAGGCTCAAATTATACCACTGAATTGGTAGGGTTAGTTGTTGCGTTTTTTTACTGAGCAGACCAAGGGTTTTATCTGTGATGCTATAACCAAAATCATGGGTTATTTCTTTTAGCCCTTGCCACTCTACAATCAGCAAGTGATAAGAGCTGCCTTGCCCATCTCGTTTTTTTAACTCTTTAAAAAGGGCGCGTCTATTTGGCAGATTAGAGATGGTGTCGCTGTTAATGAGTTTGGAAATTTCCTGTTGATAATCTAACAGTGAGCTACCAAATAATGCAAAACACACAGAGACATTAATCAATGCGACGCCTGATAAATTAATTAAAGGTGATAGCTGTTCGAGTGGCTGGCGAAAAGTGACCATCATAGCAGATAGCACAAATAAAAAGACAAGTACGATGTCGGCCGAGTTTCGCTTGGCTGATCGTAGAAAAAAGCTAATGGCAATAATAAGTTGGCTGCTGGCGACATAATAAACAAAAGATAAAGTAGGCCCTAAACTCAGCACATCAATGAAATAAATAAATAAATCCAGAACAGCTAAAGCCTTGAGCCATTTTGGCGAGTAATTTCTTAATAAAGAGGCCCAGACAAAACTGAATAAACCGATATGAAAAATAACCCGTCCGAATTGGGGTAAGTACGAAGAGTGTATCGGCACTATCAGCATAAATGAAATGACGTACCAATAAAGAGCTAAGAAGCTACAGGCAAGCACAAAAAGCAAGTTGCGATCTTTACGGTTTTTTAGCTGAAAGAAAATGATCAGCGCAGTGAGTAGATACACACTCGCGTAAACAAGTCTGATGGCGATATTATCCAAGAAATTGTCCTAAGAATAAAAGGTTAAAATCAAAAGGCTATTTTTAACTTTAGCTCAAAATGCTTAGTTTTAAAGTTTGAACTTGTTTATTCAATTGATGATTTCGATCAAAGAGAGTCTCTGATACTGAGCTATGTTTTATATACAAAAGGGTGAAATTGATAGTGATTAATTGGACTAATTTGTACGCTCATTTAGCCAATTATTAGCGAGGAATTATGAGAAATAAAAACGTAATCAGAGCATTAAAAGGGGTGATGTTTTTTGGTATTGGTTTGATATTAGTCGGGCATTATTTGTTATCGGGAATGAAACTACATGAGACTATGGGTGTTACAGGCATTATGATCATAGCCGCATGCATTGCAATCGGGTTAATCATGTCTTTACCGACAAAGATTTATTTAACAATTTTACTGATGAAAAATGAGCAAGAACACAGCAGCCACTAAGTGCACTGCTGTGTTGTTAGTAACTTAAAAGCTTTGTCTACCTAATTGCTCAGACTCATATCGCGTCCCTTTGAGTTTAATGAGCGAAACGCTATCGTTAAAATTGCGGCTAAAATATACCGTTTGTCCGTTGGGAATATGTGGCATAAACGACGTAATCGTTTGCCATTCACCTTCAACTCTATCTTTTAATTTCATTGACGCATTAAACGACTCACCATCTTTTGTACTGAGCACCTCTAAAGCAGTGAGCTGATCATTATCTCCGATTTCGATTAAGGCACTTTTACCTAGTTGAGCTAGAAGCGAGGCTGGTGGATAGGTGTTTTAGACTCAAGAGTGCGTTCGATTTTGCTATCTATGGTGATGTTATTTTCAAGTTGATAGATATCTGCTTTGACCGCAAAAACTGCTTCAGCATGAATGTTAGGGCTGACAAAAAGTCATAGTGTAAATAGGTCTGTAAATTAAAAACTTTATAAAGCAAAGGTATAAGTTTTTACAGGTAGTTTAGGGGGGGTCATCATTGATGAAAAAGGGCCGTTAGGCCCAGTTAAAAAAGACGGAAGACTTAATTTAATTCCATCTCTTGAATAATCTCGTGTGCAATCTCAGGCGTGGTACTTACTGGTTTTTCATGTAAGTTCGCTTTGAGTTGGCCTTTTCGATGCTTCAATGCCGCATCTAATTTTTTCGCAGCTGCAGAAATCGCTGGATACATTACATCATTCTCACCGGTCGCTGAGATACGTGCGCCTTCATAAATAGTACTGATTTCAACCTGATGCTGATTGTGTTCCTTCGAAATAATAATGTCTAATGCAATTAAAGATGGAAAGTGGCTCGCAATTTTCGAAAACTTTTCTTCGACATGTTCTCTAACTGAAGCAGTAACGTCGACATGATGACCTGAAACATTTATTTTCATAGGTTTTCCTTTTTATTGTTACTTCACTATTAGAGTTTGGGGTATGTTGGCTAAAACACAAGGTAATAACGAATAATATTTGATGTGTATCACAAAGAAATGATTTTTTGTGCAAAATAGCAGCAGGTTCGTTGTTTTTTTACTCAGTTAGCGGCTTGTTTTATATCTATAAATTCTTTAAATCTGCTTTATAAGTTGTCAGTTTTGATGTTTATGGTAGGAATTAAACAAGTAATGCGATGACATCAATTGATCTCATCGCATTACTTGTCGCTGTCAAAGTTTTAGTGAACAGCCTTATTTTTACGGTTCAAATCTTATGGCTGCAGTGCTGAAACAATAAAGTAGGGATTCAAATACTCTGCTTTGGTGTTGTAACGAAGCGGTGAACCATCGACTTGCGTGACTGAGGCGCCAGCTATTTCTGCTACGGCATGACCTGCGCCGGTATCCCACTCGGATGTCAGGCCTAAACGTGGGTAAATATCAGCTTTGCCTTCGGCAACCAAGCATAACTTGAGTGAGCTGCCAGTTGGCACCATCTCAACTTCATCAAATTGCGTCAAGTATTGGGCTAGGTCAGGTGATGGATGTGAACGACTCCCGACGACTCGAATTAATCCTGAGTTAGCTTTTTTAGTGACACTGAGCTGGATGCGGCTCTGGCCATCATCTTTAAATGCGCCTAACTCTGTTGCAGCACAATAAGTGACACCTAGCGCAGGTGCATCAACAGCGGCGAGGATTGGCTTACCATGGTCGATTAAAGCGATGTTCACAGTGAATTCACCATTCTTTTTGATGAACTCTTTTGTGCCATCAATCGGATCGACGAGCCAATATTGTTGCCAAGTTTGGCGCTCATCCCAGCTGATGTTGGCGCTTTCTTCACTCAAAATAGGCAAGTCTGGAGTGAGTGCTTTTAAGCCTTTTACAATCACTGCATGGGCCGCTAAATCAGCGTCAGTCACTGGGCTATCATCGCCTTTGTATTCGATGTTGAAGTCTTTGTCGTAAATCACCATCGCAGCTTGCCCTGCTTGACGAGCAATGGCCACGATTTGTTCTAATAAATCAGACTGATTCATAGTTATCACTTAATAATTTGCTGCGTTTTAAGATAATCAATCAGTTGTGCTACGGAGTCAGCTAACTGGTTTTGGCTGGTATCGAGCACCACTTCAGGGTTGTTTGGGATTTGATATTCAGAATCTATCCCAGTGAAATGTTTAATTTCACCTGCACGGGCTTTAACATACAAACCTTTTGGATCCCGTTCTTCACAGACTGCTAATGGGGTATCGAGGAAGACTTCAATGAATTCACCTTCGTCGACTAATTCACGCACCATTTGACGCTCTGCACTAAATGGAGAAATAAACGCCGTCAGTACAACTAGGCCCGCATCCAGCATCAGTTTAGCGACTTCACCCACCCGGCGGATGTTCTCTTGGCGATCTGCATCACTAAAGGCAAGATCTTTACACAGACCATGGCGGACATTATCGCCATCGAGCAAATAGGTATGCACACCTGCTTGGTGCAGAGCGTGTTCAAGCGCGCCTGCTACCGTACTTTTGCCTGAACCAGAAAAACCAGTAAACCAAATAATGCAAGGGCGATGCTGTTTTTGTGATGATCTATCTTGCTTTGAAACGGCATAGTGTTGCCAAACAATATTGTTATCCACTTTAAACCCTTATTTAAATGGAAAAACCATAGGAATGACCGTCAGCACTGTGATCGAGTAAATCAGAGACATCGGCACACCAATGGTAAAATAATCTCGCAGGCGATAATTACCCGCACTGTAAACCATTAAGTTTGTTTGATAACCAAATGGCGAAATAAAGCTAGCAGATGCGCCAAATGCGACCGCCATGATATATGGCAATGGATTGACATCAAAACCAATTGCTAAGGCATAGGCGACCGGAAAAGACAGCGCCGCTGCAGCGTTATTGGTGATTAACTCGGTGAATATGACCGTCATGATAAAAATGGCAATAAATGCGCCGTATGGGCCAAAGTCACCCAACACATACAACATGGCATTTGAAATCTCCGACGCGACACCTGTGCCGATCATCAATTTAGCTAAGCCAATTGCACTGCCTACAACCACAAGTAACTCTAACGGAAAGCGGCGCTTCACTTCGTTGACGCGCACCATACCTGTGAGCATATAAGCAATCAGCAGCACTAATAGACCTTTGACTAAGGGCACGACACCTGTAATGCCTAACCCTAAGGTTGCAATGAATGTGGCCAATACAGCAAAGGATTTTTTATCATTGAGATGCGTTTGTAGGTCAAGACCTGAAATATAAACAAACTCTCGCTTCAAATCTGTGGTGTCATAAAACTTAGCGCTAGGCGCTAAAATAAGCGAATCCCCAGCTTGTAAGCGAATTTGCCCAAGGCCGCCTTGAAGGCGATCATGACCACGTCGAATAGCAATAACCGCGGCGTTGAATTGCTCTCTAAAGCGTGCTTCTTTGAGGGTTTTCCCTATGTTTTTAGAGGAGTGGCTGACAACTACCTCAACTAAGTGCTCAATGCGCATATCATGCTTATCATGGAGCACTTTTAAACCATCAAATTGCGTAAGCAGAGGCACAGATTTAATATCCCCTACAAACAACAAGATATCGCCTTGCTGCAGTATTTCTTTGGGCGAAACGGCCACGATGCGTTGCTCGGCGCGAATTATTTCAGCTAAAAACAAATCTTTTAAATCACGCAGGCCATTTTCTTCGACACTTTGGCCAATGAGCTTCGAGTCCGCTTGAATTTTTCCTTCAACATAGAAGGGCACCACTTCTTGATCGGCACGGCCATTGTCAGGCAAAAATCGCACTAAAAAGAGCAGGCTGATTAAGCCAACAGAAAAAGCAGCTAATCCAACTAAGGTAAAATCAAAAAAGCCCAGTGGTTCCATACCTGCTTCAATGGCAAAGCCGTTGACTATCAAGTTAGTTGAGGTACCAATTAACGTCAGTGTCCCGCCCAAAATAGCCGTATAACTCAAAGGAAGTAATAACTTTGAAGGGGCATGGGTTGGGTTATCTTTAACCGCAGAAATCAATGTGGCGACAACCGCAGTATTGTTGGTAAATGAGGATAAAAAGCCGGTCGAAATTCCCAGCTTTGCCACCGTTTTGAGTAAACTACCGTTGGCCAGTGAGCGGGAAAGCTTTTGAACAAGCGTGGTTTTTTCAATGCCGATAGAGACCACCACAAGTAAAATCAGAGTGATCAAAGAAGGATTGGCAAAATTCACCAGCATCTGCTCAAGCTCGATCAGCCCAGTTAAAAAGCAGGCACCAATTGCGGCTGCAAATAACCAGGCAGGCCTAAGCTTGGTGCCAAAAAGGCACCCAACAAGCGTAAGCATGATCCCGGTTAATACAAGTTGCTGATACATTATGAGTTATTTCCAAACTGGGCCGAAGCCCAGTTGACTATTTAAGCTTTGCAATGTCAATGGCTTGCCAATGAGGATAATGCTTTCGAATAAAGGCATTAAGTTCAAGCTCTTGTTGACTAAAGCGACTGTCATGGACTTCACTGGCCAGCACTTGCTCAATCATACCCGCAGCAACGGTTAAGTTACTTAAACGGTCGATTAAAATGAATGCACCGGTTTCGTGGTTATCGTGATACTTATCCGCTAACACGCTTTCTGTTAGTTCTAGTGTCACAATCGCGATTTCATTGAGTTGCAATGAATCAGCTTGCCCATGCTTAAGTGTATTGACATCAATGGTGTGATCGATACGTGTCACAGTCGCGGTGGTATTTTTACTGCTAATTTTGATGTTGTAGCTTTTACCTAATACCAACGGCTCTTCATGCATCCAAACAAGCTTAGTTTGGAAGCGATTGCTCACTTGCGCTTGAGAGCTAGCAGGAACAATTACATCGCCACGACTAATGTCGATTTCAGAAGTTAAGGTCAAAGTGACCGCTTGGCCCACTTCTGCGCGCGGTAGGTTGCCATCAAAGGTGACGATTTCTTTAATCGTTGATGTTTTACCCGATGGTAATACTTTGACTGCATCACCGGCTTTAAACTCACCTGAAGTAATCGTACCTTGAAAGCCTCGGAAGTTAAGATTTGGGCGAATCACATACTGCACCGGTAAACGCGCTTCTGAGTTGTGGTTTGCCAATGTCGCCGGCGAATCTTCCAGTAATTCAAGCAATGGTTTGTCTGTGTAATACGGTGTATGTTCAGAGCGCGTTACTACGTTGTCACCACGAAGGGCTGACATTGGCACAAACTTGATGTTGCTGACATTTAATTGCTCAGCGAATTTTAAATAGTCAGTCTTAATTTTTTCATACACAGCTTCATCAAAATCGACGATATCCATCTTATTGATCGCAACAACAAATTGCTCAATACCTAATGAATCACAAATGAAACTATGGCGTTTAGTTTGAACTTGCACGCCATAACGTGCATCGACCAAAATAATTGCCAAGTCGCTGTTTGATGCACCTGTCACCATGTTTCGAGTGTATTGCTCGTGTCCAGGCGTATCTGCAATGATGAACTTACGTTTTGCTGTTGAAAAATAGCGGTACGCGACATCAATTGTGATGCCTTGCTCGCGCTCAGCTTGCAGGCCATCTACTAATAACGCTAAATCGAGTTCTTCACCAGCGTTACCCACTTTTTCATTATCTTTATGTAATGCGGCAAGTTGATCTTCATAAATTTGGTGGCTGTCGTGTAATAAGCGACCAATCAAGGTTGATTTACCGTCGTCGACGCTGCCACAGGTTAATAAACGCAGTAAGCTTTTGTCTTGTTGGCGAGCAAGATATGCTTCTACGCCTAACTCTTTGACTTCGTTAATAGTGTCGTTTGTTTTAGACATTAGAAATACCCCTCACGTTTTTTCTTCTCCATTGATCCTGCTGAATCATGATCAATGACGCGGCCTTCACGCTCTGATGAGGTTGAAAGCAGCATTTCTTCAATAATTCCAGCTAATGTATCAGCTGTTGATTCGACTGCACCGGTGAGTGGGTAACAACCAAGAGTACGAAAGCGTACTGACTTCATTTGTGGCACTTCACCTTCATCAAGGGGCATGCGCTCGTCGTCAACCATGATTAGGGTACCGTTACGCTCAACAACTGGGCGCTCTTTAGCTAAATACAAAGGCACCATATCGATGTTTTCTTGATAAATGTATTGCCAGATATCCAGCTCAGTCCAATTTGATAATGGGAATACACGGATGCTCTCACCAGAGTTCACTTGACTGTTATAGGTGCTCCAAAGCTCAGGGCGCTGATTTTTAGGATCCCAACGGTGATGTTTATCACGGAATGAGTAAACACGTTCTTTCGCGCGAGATTTTTCTTCGTCGCGGCGTGCGCCACCAAAGGCAGCATCAAAGCCGTATTTATTGAGCGCTTGTTTCAAGCCCTGCGTTTTCATAACGTCAGTATGCTTAGCTGAACCATGAGTAAATGGACCTATGCCCATCTCAATCCCTTCAGGGTTTTTGTGCACGATTAAGTCAAAGTCGTATTCTTTAGCTAAACGGTCACGAAATTCGATCATTTCCTTGAACTTCCAGTCAGTGTCGACATGAAGTAAAGGGAAAGGAATTTTCGCTGGGTAAAAGGCTTTACGTGCTAAATGTAGTAGCACAGAAGAGTCTTTACCGATTGAATAAAGCATCACTGGGTTTTCAAACTCAGCGGCGACTTCTCGCATTATTTTGATACTTTCAGCTTCGAGTTGCTGAAGGTGTGTTAAAGCCATGGTTGACCTTCCTAACAATAATTAAAATTTATTTATGCTATATCTGTTAGCGGTTGCGCAAAACTGCTGGTTTGTGATTGTTTGCCAAACCAAGCAAGTTCATGATGAAGTTGCGCAACTTCACCAATGATTAAAAGTGCAGGTGACTGAATATTATTGTGTTCAATCAACTCAGCTAACGAGCCTAATTGGCCGGTTACAACTCGTTGGTTTTTACGTGTGCCATTTTCAACGATAGCAACAGGTGTTGTGGCTGCACGGCCATGCTCTAACAACTGCGCTTGTATATGGGGTGACTTTACCACGCCCATATACACTGCGAGGGTTTGATGAGGTTGAGCTAATGAGCGCCAATCTAAATCTTGACCATCTTTTTTACAGTGACCTGTGACAAACTGAATTGCTTGCGCATGATCGCGATGAGTCAATGGAATGCCTGCATAAGCAGCACAACCAGCGGCAGCGGTAATGCCCGGGACAATTTGATAACTAACGTGATTGGCAACCAGTACTTGGACTTCTTCACCGCCTCGGCCATAAATAAATGGATCGCCACCTTTAATGCGGCATACTTTTTTACCTTCTTTAGCTAAGCGGACTAATAATTGATTGGTGTCGTGTTGCTCAACACTGTGATTTCCCATTCGTTTGCCAACACAAATGAGGTCAGCATCACGGCGAACCAGTTCCATAATTTCATCTGACACTAAATAGTCGTATACAACGACGTCGGCTTGCTGCATCAGTTGTAGTGCTTTGAGCGTCAGTAACTCAGGGTCGCCCGGACCTGCGCCAATAACATACACTTCGCCTTCAGGTTCTACCGTGTTGTTGAGCATTGCATCAAGCTGTGCAGAAGCCGCGTCTATATCGCCGGTTTGTACTTTGCTGACGACTTGAGAATCAAACACGCTTTCCCAAAATTGGCGGCGATCTGAAAACTGTTTAAAACGTTGTTTAACTTTATGGCGAAAACTACCGACTAACTCTGCTAAAGGGCCGATGTGCTGTGGAATTAAGGTTTCGAGTTTTTCGCGTAAGCGTCTGGCAAGCACTGGCGCAGTGCCAGCACTTGAGATCGCAATAGTGATAGGATTACGATCAACAATAGAAGGAAAAATAAAGCTACATTTAGGTTGATCGTCAACCACATTAACGAAAATATTACGCTCATTGGCGGCATTAAATACCGCTTCGTTAACAGCATTTAGATCTGTCGCTGCAATGACCAACATTTGGCCATCAAGCTGCTCAGGGCTAAAATAGTCATGTACCAGTGTCACTGTCTTTTCTTGTGCCATTTCTAGAAGTTCATGGCAAAACTCAGGTGCAACTAAGGTCACGCGGCCGCGTGCTTGTAAAAACGCACGGCACTTTCGTAGTGCAACTTCACCACCGCCGATGATCAACACCGGTTTATTATCTAATTTGGTAAAAATAGGTAAATACTGCACTGAACGTTCCTCAACTAACACTGAACTAGCCATTCAATTCGGCTATGACCTTGGCAGAATATGCTGGGCAGAGACAAGTAAAAAATAATTAATAATGCATCTATATTCTAAAAAGTTATATAGTGACTTTGATTTTGGTTTAAGCGCCATTTTTTAAGCGCTTAAGCGTTTTCTTACATGGTTGTTTTGTTTGAATGGGCGGCTAGAGTGTTTGGTTATGAGATATGCAATTCGGGTTTATTTGCGTTCGATTAAATCCCATTTATTGCCATACAAATCCTGAAGTACCACAACGGTTGCATAGCTTTCTTCTCTGGGTTGTTCGCAAAATTCTACCCCAGCGTCTTTCATCGCGTTATAGTCGGCCCAAAAGTCGTCGGTTTGTAAAAATAAAAAGACGCGACCACCACTTTGATTGCCTACAGCGGCGCATTGTTCTGCAGAGCTTGCTTTTGCTAACAATAACGCAGTGCCTGTATTATTTTTTGGTGCAACTTGTACCCAGCGTTTACCAGCACCTAAGTCAGTATCTTCAAGTAGCGCAAATCCCATTTTTTGAGTGTAAAAATCAATGGCTTGATCGTAATCCGTCACGAGCAAACTCACGTTTGCAATTGATTGTTGGTGCATTGTTACCTCTGTTATCTCGAATATGCGATTGTGGATAAAAACCTAGTGTACTCAAATCTTGATTAATTGGCTGGTAAAAGTTATTAACATTATTAAAAAGAAGGGAATGAAGATGCAACTAGAGACAACTCGTTTAATCCTGCGGTCGCTTTGTGAAGATGACTGGCCGTTTTTTCTGGCATTACATCAGTTACCATCTGTGATGAAGTTTGTGGCGGATATTGAACAAGAGCCGCAAATTTTGGCTCGATTTAATGAGCGTTCAGCCCCGTGGTCGAAAGAAAACCAAGGTTGGTTAACGCTATTGATAATTGAAAAGGAGTCAAACAGAGCAGTTGGCTTAACAGGCTTCTTATCGCGTTGGCATCCATATCAACAGGCCGAGGTGGGCTTTATGATTCATCCAGATGCCCAAGGTGCTGGATACGGGTATGAATCGTTACTCAGTGTATTGCATTTTGCTGCTGCAGGGTGTGGGTTTCATAAAATAACCGCGACGGTCACTGAAGGCAATGAGGGCTCAGTTGCATTGTTAACAAAAGCAGGTTTTGAACTTGAAGGGCGCTTAAAAGATAATTTTCGAATTCATAACCAGTGGTGTAATGACTTAGTGTTTGCGTATTGGCCGTCTTAACAGTTGTAGAGGTTTTGACAGTGTTTTTGTGAAATAAGTTGTGTTAAATACGCATTAATAGTCTCTAGGTGAGGGGATTTTTTGGATATATGAATATAAGTAGGGATCAATTCAAGAGAGTTAAATTCAATTTGATCTAACTTGAGGTGCTTAGTGTCATGGAAATTAAGCATCTCTTTGTGCTGAATATAACCGATATGGTGGGCAACACGGCCTAACGCAAACAATTCTAAAGCATCCACACCATTTTTAAGCTCGACAAATTCATAACCTCGCTGCTCGAGCACTTCTCTTTGCCCTTCGTAATTATACCCTCGAATCGCTGAGACTGTTTTTTGTTCAGCCATCGCTTTATTCGTCGCAAATGCGAGATTGATGTAGTGAAATTGCGGTTTAACAATAACAGATTGCCCTTGCAGTGCTTTTGTCGATGCGATGTTGAGCAACATGTCAACTTTTCCATTGGCAAATAACTTATATAACCGAGCGGGCGTGACACAGAGTATTTTCAATGGTTGCTCACTAAAAAGAAATAGCTTTTTGAGCTGCGCGACAGCAGGTCCTTCGCATTCGCCATGTTGATTTTGTGTGATATCGGGCGGAAATGGATAAAGACCAAATGTGAGTTGGGTTTGTCCATAAGCAGGAAAAAGACAGCCAAGCAATAATAGAAGGGGCAGAGTAAAAGAGAAAGTAGTGCGCGCCACTGAGTACCTGATGATGAAATAAATCATTGTATTATCAATGAGTAAAAATGAAGAGTTTACAGCTGCTTATTATAGCAGCAATTAAAGAGACAAACAGCAATCTATAGGGCTTTTTCAGGGTCATTTCAGCCTTATGTGATCTGAATTAATGTTCGTTGATTTTTTATCCGCTGATTTCACCCTTTATCACCTTACTTCACCACTCATCACATAGTCGCAAACAGGGTGCAGAATCTTACCTACTATTACCTCAACGACACGGCAAACAGCCACTTAATTCAAAACTTAGTAGGTAATTATTATGACTTCTTCAAACATCATCGAATTTACAATGACATCAGTATTAGCAATCGCAGGTATCGCATTTTTAGCCACAGCAGGTATGGCTTCAGCAGTGGTAACCGGTACTGTATTAGCTGGCGGTTATATCTTAGCAACTCGTTAATTTACTTAACTCAACATTTTAAGGGAAACGTACAATGAACACATCATCAATGGTCGAATCAATAACAACATCAGTCGTCGCAGTGGCAGGCATCGTATTCTTAGCTACAGCGGGTATGGCCTCAGCAGTTGTCGCAGGAACAGTAATAGCAGGTGGTTATATAGTCGCTACACGATAAACAATCATGAAATAAATAAGGAGGCTGCCTATGCAGTTAATCCCAAAGCGCGAATAAAAAGCACTGAACCCTCAAGGTCAGTGCTTTTTTGTGATTATCAGTATTTATTGACTATGCTCTTAGTAAATAAAATCTAACTGTCTTATAAATAATGGAAATTAAGTATGAATATCGTCTCATCAATAGAAATTAACAGCCCAAGAGCTGATGTCTGGGCTGCAATAACGGATATTTCGCAATGGCAAACGATGATTGACGGTATCCTTGACTTGAATGTAATTCATCAGCCGGCAGAGGGATTAATTGGTTTAAAATGGGCGGAGACACGTCAAGTATTTGGTAAAGAATCCACCGAAACAATGTGGATCACCCAAGCCAAAGAGCAAGAATATTATTGTACTCGCGCAGAAAACTGTGGGGCAATCTACACCACTCGAATTTCACTCGATGAAGTGGCAGGAAACACTCAACTCACCATGTCTTTCCAGGGAAGTGCAGATGGGATGGTTATGAAGTGCATGACCGCCATCATGGGCTTTTTTATCAAAAAATCAATGCTCAAACTGATCGAAAAAGACTTGCAAGATATCAAGGCCTTTGTTGAACAGAGTTAAATGGGTTTGATCCAAGCTCTTTGCAATGCCAGTACTAATTCACTCACTTTCTAGCGTTAAGTTTATACCTTGAATTGACCCTTTATCACCTTACTTCACCACTCATCACATAGTCGCAAACAGAGCGCAGGATCTTGCCTACTATTACCTCAACGACACGGCAAACAGCCACTTAATTCAAAACTTAGTAGGTAATTATTATGACTTCTTCAAACATCATCGAATTTACAATGACATCAGTATTAGCAGTGGCAGGTATCGCATTTTTAGCCACAGCGGGTATGGCTTCAGCAGTGGTGACAGGTACTGTATTAGCTGGCGGTTATATCTTAGCAACTCGTTAATTTACTTAATTCAACATTTAAAGGGAAACGTACAATGAACACATCATCAATAATTGAATCAATGGCAACATCAGTCTTAGCAGTGGCAGGCATCGCGTTTTTAGCCACAGCGGGTATGGCCTCAGCAGTTGTCGCAGGAACTGTGATAGCAGGTGGTTATATAGTTGCTACACGATAAACAATCATGAAATAAATAAGGAGACTGCCTATGCAGTTAATCCCAAAGCGCGAATAAAAAGCACTGAACCCTCAAGGTCAGTGCTTTTTTGTTGCGTTTGAAAATCTTTTTCAAGGGACTGTGCCTGTGTCTCATTCTAAACTCAACAACCGCTTTATCTTTTCAATTGGCCAGACTTTTTCTACTTCATCGGCGAGGTAATCGAGTTGTTGATTGCGAAAGGCGGGATAGTCGAATGGCGTGATTTGTTTCAGGCCCGCCCATGAGAGCCAGCTTTCGAGCAAAGCCTGATTGTCTAAAATACCATGTAAATAGGTACCTTTTATTTGATCATCGTCGCTTTGTGCGCCTTCTGGTTGAGCGTGGCCTAGAGAAAATAACGGGCGGGTTAAGGCTTCCCCTTGTGAGACACCTAAATGGATTTCGTAACCTTGAATTGGTGCTTTAGTGTTTAGGCAAATACCGCTGACATTAGTGAGCGTTTTTTTACTGTGTAACTCTGTAGTCATGGCGAGTAAGCCTAATCCAACCGATTGCGTTGCTTGGGCGGATTCGATTGCATGGGGATCACTAATGCTTTGACCTAACATTTGATAGCCGCCACAAATTCCAAGTACTTTTCCGCCATAGCGTAAATGCTGATTAATCACACTTGGCCAACCCTGCTGTTTGAGCCAAACCAAATCGGCTTGCACATTTTTACTTCCGGGTAAAATAATTAAGTCGCTGTGAGGTGCTTCGTTTGGGGTGCGCGCAAATGTCAGTTCAACATTAGGGTGCAACCTCAACACGTCAAAATCTGTGTGGTTAGAAATTCGCGGGTAGACAATCACAGTCACTTTAATGTGATTTTTTTGGTCAAGTGTTTGGCTAAAATCAATCGCATCTTCGGCTTCAATGTGTAAATTTTGAATATATGGAATGGTTGCTAGTACCGGAATCCCCAAGCGGGCTTCAAGCCAATCAATACCGGGTTGCAGTAAACTAATGTCACCACGAAATTTATTGATAATAAAGCCTTTTACTCTTTGTTGTTCGCTTTGACTTAATAAGTCATAGGTTCCTACTAAATGGGCAAATACTCCACCTTTGTCGATGTCTGCCACAATAATGACTGGGCAGTCGGCTTCTTCGGCAAAGCCCATATTAGCGATATCGCGATCGCGAAGGTTAATTTCGGCTGGGCTGCCGGCTCCTTCTACGATCACTGCTTGATATCGTTCTGTCAATCGCTGGTGGGCGGCGAGTACGTGGCCGAGCATTTTAGGTTTGTATTGGTGGTAGTCAAACGCGTCAATGTTTCCAATTGATTGACCGAGCAAAATCACTTGCGCGCCAATATCTGAGTTGGGTTTAAGCAAAACAGGATTCATATCAACATGGGGTGGAATTTTTGCCGCTTCTGCTTGCACTGCTTGAGCGCGGCCAATTTCTCCACCTTCAGCAGTCACTGCGCTATTGAGCGCCATATTCTGGGGCTTAAAAGGTGCCACATCAATACCGTGGCGCACTAAAATACGACATAAGGCGGCAACAAGGACGCTTTTCCCTGCATCGGAGGTGGTGCCTTGCACCATCAGTGTATTGGGGCTTTTCATTATGCTTATCGATTAAATAGCGAATGTCCCGATTGTATCGTTAAATGGCTTAGCTCGCAGAGGGTTTATTGGCTCGATTGCGATATTTTTGTTTGTTTTTCTTACCAATTTTATACAGTAGGCCTCGTGTTGCACGGCGAAAGCTCGGCAATAAATAACCAAGGGTGGTGAGCTTACCACTGAACCAAGGCATGGCGATTTCAGTGTGTGAGCTTTGACTGAGCTTGCAAACATTCTCAGCCACCTGTTCTGGGGTCGACATAGGTTGAGAGTAAACAATGTCTTCAACTACATCAATTTCTTCCATGATAAAACTGGTATCGATGGGTCCTGGTGACACCACCGCCACATTAATATTTTTATTGATGAGCTCATCATGTAAGGCGTAGGTAAATGCGCGCAGTCCCGCTTTGGTTGCACAGTAAGTGGCCGCACCTTGTAGTGGGGCGCGACCAGCTAAAGAACCAACCATCACAATGGCGTTTTGATGATCGGCAGTTGAGGGGAGCATGTGAGGCAACGCTAAGGCGCATAAGTAAATTGGTGCACGCAAGTTCACATCGACCATGGCCGCCATTTCATGTGCGGTTTGGTCGCTAAACTCTCCTCGGTGATGTAATCCAGCATTGTTGATAAGCACATTTATGCCACCAAAACGTTTTACAGCTGATGCAATAATGGTTTGGCAGTCACCCAGTTTTGCAATATCGGCACTAAGAGTCAGAATTTGGCTGTGTGGAAATTGCAGTGTGAGTTCTTGAGCTTGTAGCTCTAAGGCAGCTAATCCTCTGGCAACTAGCACTAAATTCGCGCCTTGTGCGGCATAGAGTTTTGCACAAGCTGCACCAACGCCTTTCGACGCTCCGGTAATAACCACTGTTTGATTCATAATGGATCCTGTTTTTTTAACCAGAGCTTAGGTCGTTATTATTGAAACTTGAGCTTACTGCGGTGCTTAATAATGTCAAACCAATCGCGCTGACTTTACTTTCGTCATTGTCAGTGATTAAATGTGGATATTGTATGCAATTTAATTGGTTCAGTATGAGTTATAAAAATATTGGTGTCACGCTGTCGGTGTTGGGATTGGTAGCGTGTAGTCAAACTCCAGTCGTGATACAAGAGGGCAGTTTAGAGGCAGTGCTTAAGCAAGTGTATGATTGTAGTGCAAGTATTACGCTGCGCTCACAAGCACTTGAGCGAGCACAGGTGACACAGGCTTGTGCCATGCTTGCCGAGCAAGAAGCGCTATTTCATCGAACGTTTAATACGTTAGGTCAACCGGTAGCCAATGATAATAACGATAATATGCGAGCCAATATTTATGCCGATCGCGAGGCGTATGTGCAGTATGTGACTGATCATTTTGATGTGCCGAGCGACAATGGTGGCATGTATCTCGAAGGGTTGCCTCATTTAGCTGATAATCATGCTGAATTTGTCGCATATGAGCGTAATGGTGAGATTTGGAATCTACGTCACGAATACATTCATTATTTAGATGGGCGTTTTAACATGTACGGTGATTTTTGTGCATCGCTGCATGATTCGCATTCGGCGCCAGAATATTGCCCACAGCCTGCACCTTTATTGCCGCATTTAGTGTGGTGGAGTGAAGGAGTTGCTGAGTATATCGCGCATCAACAACACAATCCTCGTGCGATAAAAAATGGGGCCAAGCAGGATTATAAACTCAGTGAATTATTCAACACCAGTTACGAGCAAAACGGTGGCTCAGAGCGAGTGTACGATTGGGGTTATTTAGCGGTTCGGTTTATGATGGAGCAACATCGCGAGCAGGTTGATGTGATGCTCAGCTTAACTCGACGAGGTTTCTATAGCCGCTATCAGGCGTTAGTTAAACAATGGGGCACGCAATATGATGCTGAGTTTGCAACGTGGCTAACAGAGCGTGCTACAGAGCTTGATGCCGAAAACGGTTAAGAGAAAAAAGCCAGCTTATGACAAGTATAAGTTGGCTTTGCCTGAGGTTATTGGAATTTAAAACGCGGGTTTTTCAAAAGATGGTGAGTATTCACTAATAGCAAGGCTTACCATTTTTGTCAGCGTTTGTATTGAGCTCATTATGCAACTTGCGTTTGCTCGTCTGCATTGGCGTAACGGGTAGCCATATTTTGCACCAGCTGTTGCCAATCTTGATTGACGCTATTGCCTTCATCACGACGACCAAATAACGTTAAAATGGTGTCGCCTTGCGCATCAAAAAACTCAACTGAACTGATGATGTTTTGCCCTTTATCGGTTGGTTTATGCACCAGCCACGCCTGAGCTAACTGTTTAGTATCAACATGTAAATTGAAATCACGGTCAAGAACATTAAACCAATCTTTGAACCATTTTAGGTTTTCAATAAAGCCAGAGAAAATTTGCACGGCACCTGCATTGCCAACGAACACCATGATTTCAACTTGATCTTCACGCACTTGATTCAATATTACTTCAAGTGCTGAAGCTGAAATCGGTTGAGCCCATTCTTTTCCTGCTAAATTAAGCGCTTGTAAACGAGTGACCTGATGTTTTTCCAACATTTTAGGAAAGTCGTGCACATCTTTTAATTGTTGCCAATCTGCTTTGAGTGCTAAGACATCAACCTCATCATCGCTCAGCGTCACTGCGTTCGGTTCTGGTTGTAAATCTAATTGTAATGGTTCATCCGTGGCGGTTTTGAAATCACAGATCAGCTGGTGGAATGCATCGATATCCGTCTCTTTGGTCGAGTAGATTTTTTGGACTGCATCACCAAAGCGGTCAAAAAATTGGAAGCTGACATGTTTATCCGTGATTTGCGCATAACCACTGTGCCATTTATATAAAAATAACCGTAAATCAATACCGCCAGGATTGATGGCGATGGCGACTTCTTTGTCGCCGTGATTATTTACATACAGTTTCTCATAGTGGCCAGTTAGCTCGTGAACGACCGCTTGGTTGCGCGTAAGTGCCATCACTGGGCCGACATTTTTTAGCTTTTTCAATAACTCGGCAAAACGAGGTTGTAAGCGAAAAATAGTGTCACCAGTTTGAATATCGAGCAATTGCGCTTCAGAAATACCTAGTTTAGTGGCCGCATCTCGAGATCGAATCGCCGGGTTTTCAGCTTGTAAGGCTTGATATTGTGCGAGAAGTGAAGTCATTATGAATCCTTAAAATTGATAGCTGATTTGTACTTTGGCATTGCGGCCTACCCCATAGTTACCAATTGCACCACCGGTGCCAGCAACCACTTGATATTCAGTATCGAGTAGATTATCGAGCGCCAATTTGACATTTATTTGTTGGTTCACTTGCCAGTTAGCGTAAGCATTGATGAGGCTATAACCTGCATGTTGGACTTGTTCTGTTTGACGGGTATGCATATTGAAGGTTTGTACATCGCGGTTTTGCACGTGTTTAAACGTCATCCCGACAGACGCATCATCAAATAATAATCCAGTATCGAATACCAGGTTATCAGCAGGTAACTGCCATAAAGGTTCATGGTTATGATCTTGACCGGCGACTTCGCTGTAGACAATATTGCTGTACATAAAGCGGTTGGCGTAGCTGAGTTCAAACTCGTAACCATCACGATCATTGCTGCCAGCATTATTGTATCTTGGGGCAGGTGCAGGGTTGGTCACTGAGCTAGTTTGACTTAATATTTCATCATCAACTGAAGTATCAAAGTACACTAAACGCGCACGTAGACTGTCATTGTTAATGAGTACATCATCAAAGCTGGCTGTTGCACCTAATTCATGACTATTACTGGTTTCGATATCGAGATTAAAGTTAGGTAAACGACCGCCATAACGGTCATAAAGCTCATCAATTAGTGGAGCGCGGAAGCCTTCTTGGTAAGAATAAAAGACATTAATATTATCCGTTGCTTGGTAATTGATCGATACCGCAGGAACGACATGGTCATGATCTACTTCACCAGTCGATGGCGTGGGTAATTTTGCTAAAAACTCAGCGGTAGGAGTTGATTGGTATTTCTCATAACGTAAACCGGCGGTCAGAGTAAAAGCCTGCCAGTAATATTCATCTTGTATATACAATGCAAATCTGTTTTGTTCACCAGCAGGTTGCGAGCTGATTTGTGAGGTGCTGGCAGTATCACCATATTGCTCACACTGATATGTTTGACGATTAAAGTTTAAACATGGAAAAGCAGTTTTATTGCCCACTCTTTCTTGACTAGAGTATTGCGCACCATAAGTCAGGGCGTGGTTAGAAAAGCGCGAGGTATTACTCACATCAAGCGTATTGATATTGTATTGGTAGTCAGATTCAACACCAATAAAATCAGCCAATGCAGGGCTGGCATCACTTTCCGTAACATGACTTTGACTTTGACCTAGTTTGATACTGAGGTCGATCCACGGGTTATTCGCATCATGCTGTGTGTATTCTAAATTATAGGTCGTTTGGTTTACATCGCGGTACACCGTACCCCAAGCGCCTTTATCGGTTGTGTTAAATTCAGCGCGTTGAGCGTCTTGTGTTTGGCTCGCATTAAAGGAAAGCGCTTGAAAGTCGCTTAAATCATACGTGGCTTTTGCAAGCCAAGAATCACTTTTAATGGCGGAGTCTGCTAATGTCTCATCATTTGACAATTTGAAGTCATCCGAATCACGAGTGACATAAGCAAACAGTAAATCCAGTTGCTCTGTCGGCGTGCCATAGGCAAAAACAGCGGCATTTTTTTGGTTATTATTACTGTGGTGACCAAGTTTAACCTTGGCGCCGACAGTTTGATCGTCACGTAAGAAATCATTGGCGTCTTTAAGTTCAAATTGAACAAGTCCACCCAATGCGCCACCACCGTGTAAAACGGTACTTGGGCCACGTTTGATGCTGACACTACGATAGAGGTCGGCATCAATAAATACACTGCCCATACGATATTTTTCGAACGTTTGTACGGCACCGTTTAACGTTACCATGACATCTTCTGCGTCACTAAATCCACGAATATCAAACTTATAGCCATTGGCAAACGGCCCACCGACACCTGAGGTGTTAGGAATTAAATCAAGAGAATCAAAAATAGATCCGCTTAACTTGCGCTCAATATCATTGATCTCAAGCACATTAACAGCTTGGGAAGTTGAAAGTGTTGATTTCTCAGTCCGGGTGGCCGTGACTGTCGTTTTATCTAATGTGGTAATCGCGCTGCTGGCATACACGTTTTGCAAAGCAGGTAGCAACGAAAGGGAAATACAAATTGCGAGTTTAGAACGCAACATAACACTCTCCGAAAATTTAATTAAACAAGTTGTTTGCTAGTTGTCTATTTATAAGCTATCAAACATTAATAAAAATGAGAAGTATTATTATTTACATATAGTCAAGAGTTGCTACAATGCAGCACCAAAGCCGATATTAATAGGCTTCATTTAGCAAGATTAATGCGAACAAACTGGATTTAATGCAATGATTAAAAAAGCTTTTTTATTCTTACTGCTGAGTGTGCTCAGTTTTTTTTCACATGCGGATGTTGAACGTATCGTGGTATCGGGTGGCTCCATCACCGAAATTGTGTATGCATTAGGGCAGCAAGATAAAATTGTTGGCCTCGATAGCACCAGTACTTTTCCAGCCATAGCGACCGAAAAACCACAAATAGGTTATGTAAGGCGTATTGCTGTCGAAGGTGTGCTGGCTCTACAGCCCGATTTATTGCTAGGCGAAGCAGATACCGGCCCAGACAAATCCCTCAAACAGCTTCAAGATATGGGGCTGAAAACGGTTATTTTTTCTCAAGAAGATGATTTTCATCGCATTGAAGACAAAGTCAAAAAAGTGGCCGAGCTACTTGGTGCGCAAACGCAAGCAGAGGTTATTTTAGCTGATATCGCTCACCATAAAGCAGCGCTGCGCAGTATTTTAGCTCAGCGTTCAGAGCCTGCACCTAAGGTACTGTTTGTTTTAGCAGCGCGCAGTGGCCAACCCTTAGCCGCAGGTGCTGGCACCAGTGCCGATCAGGTTATTACCGCTGCCGGTGGGGTGAATTTAACCGCCACGTTTGAAGGGTGGAAGCCGTTATCTGTTGAGGCTGCTGCAGAGCTCAATCCTGATGTGATTTTGATGATGGGAACACACGGCGGTAATAATACAGAAAAACTAGCCAAACTCCCTCATTTTCAATTTTCAAATGCAGTTAAAAATCAACGTGTTTATACCTTTGATGGCGGCTACTTACTCGGTATGGGGCCACGCACGCCACAAGCTGTGGTTGAGCTGGCCAGTTTATTTTATTTGAATGGACAATTGCCACAAGGTTATCAATTTAGCCACGCTAAAACCGCGCAGCCTGTGAGTTTATAGTTATGTGGGTCGAGCAGTCTTTACTGAGTCGTCATACTCGTCCGCGGCAATTATTCATTCCGGCGCTATGTGTGCTGACGGTTTTTGTAGCCTTAATCGGGCTACAAAGCGGTGCGATTGACTTGTCGTGGTCACAGTTGTTCTCGGTTTTTATTAACAGTGACCATACGAGCTTAGCCGATGCTGTTATTTGGCAAATTCGTTTACCGCGACTTGTGTTGTGTGTGTTGGTTGGCGCTGGGCTCGGAGCATGTGGTGCGGCGATGCAGGCGATTTTTCGTAACCCTTTGGCAGATCCTAGTCTAATTGGTGTCTCAGGTGGTGCAGCACTTGGTGCTGTGAGCATGATCGTTTTAGGTTCGAGTTTATTTACCGATTTTAGTGAAGTACTGGCTATTTATGCAGTGCCAGTGGGGGCATTTATCGGGGCATTAATCGTTTGTAGTTTTATTTATCGGCTTAGCAGTCATGGTGGTGAATTCACCATAGTGAGTTTGTTATTGGCGGGAATTGCCGTTAATGCAATCGTGGAATCTTTGATAGGTTTTTTGACTTTGATTAGCACTGATCAACAATTGCGTGATTTGACATTTTGGAGCATGGGATCGCTTGCGGGTAATAGCTGGAAAATGATTTTTCCTGTTGCAGTGATTATTGTTTTATCGTGCTGTGTCTTGTTGAAATCCTCTCAAGCGCTTAATTTGTATTTGCTTGGTGAGCATCAAGCTAGGCATTTAGGGCTTGATGTCGTTAAGCTAAAAAAACAGGTCTTTTTATGCACCGCGTTATGCCTTGGCGCAGCGGTGTCTATCACCGGGGTAATTGGTTTTGTTGGCTTTATTGTACCGCACTTGGTGCGATTGCTGATTGGCCCCGATCATCGTTATTTAATGCCAGCAAGTATGCTGTTAGGTGCCATTTTGCTGAGTGTTGCAGATTTATTTGCCCGGACACTCATTTTGCCTGCCGAGCTGCCCATTGGGTTACTCACAAGTGCGATAGGCGGGCCATTCTTTTTGATTATGTTATTTAAAACATTTGGCTCACAACGAGGTTAGTATGCTCCAACTTGATAATGTCAGCCTTGAAAAAGGGAATAAACACATTTTAAGCCATGTCAGTATGACGATCCCGGCCGGGAAGTTGGTGGTCATTATCGGTCCTAATGGGGCAGGTAAATCGAGTGCTTTAAAGATAATGGCAGGGGATTACCAACCAAGCTTTGGTCGAGTGAGTTTAAATGGGCAACCACTAAAGCAGTTTAGTTATGCTCAACTTGCTCAGCTGCGAGCAGTGTTGAGTCAGTGCTATGAGATGCAATTTCCATTTAAAGTCAGTGAAGTAATTGAAATGGGAGCATTTGCTTTTGCCGAGCAAAGCAATGAGCTTGATCATCAGGCGATGTTTAAACAAGCGATTGAAATGGTTGGAGTCACAGCCTTGTTAGATCGCACCTTTACGTTGTTATCTGGTGGCGAGCAGCAGCGCGTTCAGCTTGCGCGGGTGCTTTTACAGCTTTTACCTGCTTTACATACTGCGCAGCAGCAACGCAATGGCACCCCGTATTTATTAATCGATGAGCCCACCGCAAGCTTAGATTTATTTCATCAGTACCAAGTGATGGAAACGGCTAAACAGGTTGCCAACCAAGGTGCTGGTGTTGTTGCCGTACTGCATGACTTATCGTTAGCAGCCAGTTTTGCGGATTATATTTACATTATGCAAGATGGCTGCGTGGTGGCGCAGGGCGATCCAAAAACTGTGTTGCAAACAGCGAACCTCGAGCAGGTGTATCACATGAAAGCGCACTTGTTTGAGCAAAACAATTTTCACCCCCATTTACAGATTGCACTAAGTTAGTAAGGAACGAGTATGAATTTTACCACCCTAAGTGAAGCGCAAATTATCAACATTGCGACCCCAATTATGGATAACCTGATGCTTGCTTCGACGCAACGAAACTTTGATAGCCATGTTGTCGATTTTACCGCGCGTATGCGAGGCATAGTGACCCCAGAATATTTCGAAAAGGTGGTCGAGCAATATCAAAAGGAAAAAGGTCTCTTTGCGCAGCGTAATCTAGTGGCGGTGTTTAAGCGCCCAGATTCAGCAGTGTTGATTTGGCGACAAAATTTCACTCAGCAGGATGGTGATTTTGTCGCTGAGATGGTGCTGGTTAAGCAAAACGGCCGCTACTTGTGCGATCATGTTATGGTGTTTTAAATCAGGTAGTCGCCCCTACAATTAACCAACAAAATTAAGCGTAAATCAGACCCTCGCCAAAAAATATTAGAACAGTTAGGCAGCGATTGATAAACCATTGTTGCCTAATTCAAGACTCATTCCTCTTTGCCGTATCCGTTTTATCAAAAACTCTCCCAAACCTAACATGCCGCGCCTAAAGGGTTGGCGGATGCATGTCACGGCTGTCACAGTTAGCAAAACTCAAATTCTTGCGCGAAACAGCGTCTTAATATACCGTAGCTAATCAAAAAAATAATAAGGAATTTAGATGATTAGGGTTGAGAATCTAAAACGAAGCTATGGGGAAGGCGAGTCACAGGTGGTGGCACTGAACAAGGTTTCTTTAAATATTAAAGAAAATGAGTTTGTTGCGATTATGGGTTCTTCAGGGTCAGGCAAGTCGACTTTAATGAATATACTCGGCTGCCTAGATACGCCCAATGAAGGTGAATATCTTTTATCAGGGGAGAGCATTAAGGAAATTGATGATGCCTCCCTCTCGCAAATACGCAATCAAAAAATCGGTTTTGTGTTTCAAACATTTCATTTATTAAGCCGATTATCCGCTTTGCAAAATGTCATTTTACCTTTGCGTTATAGCTCAACTCCATCTGATGAAGCAATGCAAAGAGGGTTAGAGATGCTAGCGAAAGTGGGGCTCGATCATCGCGCGCATCACCGTCCTAATGAGATGTCTGGGGGGCAGCGTCAGCGAGTGGCAATAGCGCGCGCACTTATTAATCGTCCTGCGGTCATTTTTGCTGATGAGCCGACCGGTAATCTAGATAGCAAAACATCACATGAAATCATGACATTACTAACTGAATTACATCAGCAAGGGCAAACCATAGTGATGGTGACCCACGAAGAAGACATTGCGCAATACGCACAAAGAGTCATTCGGATGAAAGATGGCAATATTGTGGAGGATAGCGCATGCGCAGCCTAATATTGGCCAGTTTGCTCTTGCTTACAAGCAGCGTAGCCATTGCTGATTTGTTGATCAGTGGTGAAATTAAAGCTCGGGAGAATCAAGAGTTTTTTGCTCCTAAAACAGATAGTTGGCGAGTTGAAGTGCAATGGATGAAGCCTGAAGGAGAGGTGGCTCAGCAAGGAGAAGTGGTAGTGGTGTTTGACAGCGGCAGTATCGCCTCGCAAATAGAGCAAGCGAAAGTCACACTCTTTACTGGTCAAGAAGAATTGCAACGAGTGAAAAGTAACGCAGAGCAAGCGATGTTAGAAGCTGAGTTTGCGGTGAAGCGTCATCAGCTATTGCTCGAAAAAGCTCGAATAGATGCCGAGATCCCAAAAGCAAACTTGAGTGCTTACGATTATGAAAAAAACCAACTTGAGTTAGAAAAAGCGCTAATAGAGCTGAATAAATCGCAAGAAAAATTGCGCGAGAGCAAAATTACCAGTCAGGTTAATATCGCTAAACAACAACTGCTGATAGAAAAAACCACAGCGGATTTAGCCCGAAACGAAAAACAGCTAGCGCAAATGAGTTTAACTGCCGCCCAAGCTGGACCATTGATTTATGGCAAACATCCTTGGAATGGTGAAAAAAACTTTGTTGGCATGACGGCTCAACCCGGTTGGAGCATTGCTGAAATTCCTTCGTTAGCTGGGTTGTATATTGAAGCATGGATCCACGAGGTGGATTTTCATCAATTATCGTTAGGCAAAAACGCGTCGTTTAAGCTCGATGCTTACTCAGGACAAGAATTCAGCGCGACCATTACCGATATTTCGACACAACCAGAAGAAAAGAAACCCTGGGGAGGCGATGCTTATTTTAGAGCTGAATTTAGCTTTTCATCTAAACCCACTTTTAAACTCATTCCCGGAATGAGCGTGCAATTAGCACTAGCAGGAGCCGATAATGAATAAAGGATTGATCATGTTAATGGCAGTAGGATTGCTCAGCGGTTGCCAGCAAGATAACAGCATCACAGCAAAGCCAGCGCAACAAAGTACGGTTGTTTATGCCAGTGGAGAATTAGAGTCTGCTGAAAGTCACTTGTTAGCACCGCCCTCGATCAAACGTATGTGGCAGTATCAAATTAAGTTTTTAGCCCCTGAAAATAGCGCGGTTAAGCAAGGTCAGGTTGTGATTAAATTTGATGATAAACAAGTGCAAGACCGGTTAATAGAAAAGACTGGAGAACTTGAGCAAGCTAAGAAAACCCTTGAAAACGAAGCGTCGAGCGAAAAGGAAAATGAGCAAGAATTGATTCTTGCTGTGGCTGAGCAGCAAATGAATTATGACAAAGCTGAGCGTAAGGCGCAGATCATTGATCACTCTCGTTCTGATATTGAGCGCAAAAAATCTCAAATAGATTTTACCATTGCGCAAAATGATTTGTTTTTAGCCAAAAAGAAACTCGACTATCACTACCAGACAACGGAATTAAATCTGAAAATGGCGCAAGGAAAGGTCGATCGGCTGAGCGCGGACGTAAACGAGTTGCAAGGCGAAATAGACAAACTCAAAGTGAAGTCGCCAATAGATGGCTTTGTGATATACAAAACCAATTTTGATGATGAAAAACTCTCCGTTGGAGAAACTGCTCAGTTTGGCCAAGCTGTGGTCGAAGTCGTGAAGCTCGATAAAATGCAAGTGAAGGCCCAAATAGATGAACCAGATAGTGGAAAAGTGCTGCCTGGTCAGCGTGTTAAAGTCATTTTAGATGGCAGTTCTGAGCGCGTGGTCAGTGGCAATGTACTGAATCTGGGTGGGGTGTTTCGCGAAAAATCTTGGCAAGACAAACGGCGTATTATCGATGCGCAAATTTCCTTAGATGAAATAGAAACCAGTGTGATGCGCCCAGGTATGTCTGCTCGTATCGAAATAGAAGTGGCGGCACATTCTCAGACGCAAGGAGGCGCATTATGAGCAAGTTGATTCCGTGTTTATTATTGAGTGTTTGCATGGTTGGCTGTAGTCAAGATGATGTCGCCATGGATCCTTTGCATTACCGGGTAGTCAAGCAAGATTTCAAAACCATGGTGCCTGCAAAAGGATATTTAGAAGCAGTAACAGCGACCCCAGTGAATTCGCCAGTAGGCTCTCGAGGGCCGCAAACATTAGCGTGGCTCGCGCCAGAGTATTCGGTGGTGAAAAAAGGCGAAGTAGTTGCACGCTTTGAAGGGGAGCGCTTGCAAGACGAGCGTTCACAGTTGAGCAGTGATTTGGCGCTAACCAGTGAAGAAAGCCAAGGTAAAAAAGCACAACTGGATAGCGAAAAGGCGATTTTACAGTTCGATTTAGCAGCGGTTGGTCATGAAAAGCAGTTTTCGCAAGATTACAATATTGACGATATTCGCATTCGTTCGAAGCTCGATATTATTGATGCTGCACAAAATACCGAATTTTTGCAGGCAAAAGAGCAATTCTTAGCGTGGAATGATCAACGGTTTTCACACAGCTCTGCGGGAGAGATGGCTTTGATTGCGATGAAAGAATCGCAGTTTAAGCAGCGTATGAGCATGATTGATAGCAATCTTTCATCCCTTGAAGTGGTCGCGCCCCATGATGGGTTATTGACGTATGAGGCTAATTGGCGCGGTGAAAAACCTAAAGAAGGGCAAACATTGTGGCCAGGGCAGAAGATAGCAGAATTACCCGATACCAGTGTGATGGCGCTCAAACTGTTTGTGGCTGAACGCGAGGCGTTTGATTTAGCGGTTGGGCAGACAGTGAGTTTTACACTGAATGCGCAGGCTCAGCACACATTTACGGCGACGATCAGTGAAGTGAGTCCGTTCCCACAGAGTATAAAACGAGGCGATCCACAAAAATTTTACCAAGTGAAAGCGGCTTTAGATGCCACCCAAGCTGGATTTTTTCCGGGCTTAAAACTGACAGCCTCTATTTTAGTTGCGCAAGTGTCACAGGCTATCACAGTGCCAAGTCATGCGGTTTTTAAAGAAGAAAATGCTGATTTTGTTTTCCTTTATCAGCAAGGGAAATATATAAAACAGCAAGTCGAGATAGGCCAGCGCAGTGCTAGTTTAGTCGAAGTGATCAGCGGTATTGATAGCGATCAAGTGGTGTCATTGATTGCGCGAGTGGAGGGTTAACCTGATGAAGTATATTACCTTATTTTACGATACTGCAGCAGAACTCGCGCAGCACAAGCTACGCACTTTTTTGACTTTGTTGGGGATGATTTTTGGCGTCGGCGCGGTCATTGCCATGCTTAATATTGGTAAAGGAGCGGAGCAAGAAGCACTGAAAATGATTGATTCGATGGGGTTGTATAACGTCATTATTAACGCCAAAGAGTTTGATAAAAAGGAGCTAGCAGAGCAGCGTAAACATTCGGCAGGGTTATCTATTCGAGATGGAGAAATCAGTGTTGCTTCATTACCTTTTGTGAACGACTTTAGCGCCAAAAAAGAGATAGATACTTATCATATTTTTAGTGAGCATGGCAAAAGCGAGGGGCAAGCGGTTGGTGTCAGTGCCAATTATTTTGAGTTGGCACATTTCAAACTCGCGCAAGGGCGTTTAATTAGCTCAGCAGATGATCAGCGCTTTAAACAAGTGGTGTTATTGGGGGCTAATACTGCGAAAAGTCTGTTTCCTGCACACGATGCGCTAGGTCAAACGGTTAAAATTAATCACTTATGGTTTGAAGTGATTGGTGTGTTGGCTGACCCTTATCTTGGTAAAAATGAGTTTCAAGGAGTTAAACTGGGTACCGAGCAAGATCAAGTCTTTATTCCTTTAAAAACGGCCATTCATCGTTTTGCTGATATCGAACTCGCCAGTGAAATAAGTAGCCTGACATTGGGCTTAGATCAGTCGATTGATTCTGTGGTCGCTGCGCAGGCTATCGAGCAATTGTTTAAGCGTCGTCATAATGATGTAGAAGATTATGAACTGGTTATTCCTGCAGCTTTATTAGCACAACAAAAACAAACTCAGCAGATTTTTAATATTGTCATGTCGTGTGTTGCGGGTATTTCTTTATTGGTGGGCGGCATTGGCATTATGAATATTATGCTTGCCACCGTCTTGGAGCGGACAAAAGAAATAGGCTTATTGCGCGCCATTGGTGCCACGGAAAAAGACATTCGTATTCAGTTTATTGCTGAAAGTTTTACGATTTCAATTTTGGGGGGCTTGCTTGGCGTAGTCTTTGGTATCTTGCTCTCTGAAGCCATTTCATTGTATTCACAATGGGCTGTTTCATGGTCAATCAGTGCGATTTTATTATCATTTAGTATTTGTGCATCGATTGGTTTGATATTTGGGGTGTATCCCGCGATAAAAGCTTCACAATTGGACCCGATCACAGCACTGCAAAGTGATTAGCTTGTTAGGATAGCTAATGAAATTATTTGAATTTTCGAGATTAAGGAAAAGGAATTTTTTTGTTTACAGCTATATTGTTTTTAATTAAGGTACGTGTTGTTTACAATAAAACGATAACAACAGGAAAAATACTATGAAAAACAAAATGAAAAAATCATTAGTTGTTGCTGGCTCTGCTTTGGCTTTATTGGGTGGCTCTTTCGCGATTGCAGGCTCAAATGCAAGAATTATTGAATATGTGTACTACGCAGATTCAACCTACAGCACGGTTGTTGGTGAGTCAATTCAAAACTGTGACGGTCGAATTTATACTACAGGTCAGACAACACCTTATAAAAGATTAGTCGGTGCAGAGCCTTGTAGAGGCTTTGGTTGGTAATACAGTAATAAATGAATGATGTCCTTGCTCGATAGTAAGGACATCATTCAAATTTCACATGATATTTAGGCTTGTTTCTTTTTTACTCATATCCACATCAATTTGCCACTTGTGCCTTAATTGTTGCAATACGCCATTTTCTTCTAACTGCTTAAACTCTGTTTGAAATTGTCTGATAAGTTCGGGGTTGCTGTTTAAATTGATAGCAATGCTGAGGTTTTCTTGTAATTCAGTCAGGGCGAGTACTTTTTTTAGCTGTTTAAAGTCGAGATTGAGTTGTTCGAGTTGTTTTTTCAGCGTTGCTTCGGTACTGATTATATAATCGACCCTAGATTTAAACAGCATACCAATGTATTGCTCTGGTGTAGCTAATCGTTCGAGATTAGTGAATAACTGCTGTGTTAAAAATTGATCGACGTATGAGTTTTGTGAGACAGCGATATGGGCTGTTTTAAGCTGCATGAGACTGTAAGGCGTGAGCTCTGTATTGCTGGCCAAAGACCACACATACAATGTTTCAGTATTAAGTGTGCCAATCCAGTGAAATAACGTTTCGCGAGATTGCATGCGTGCAATCGACAAAATAAGGGTGTTTTTATTGTGCAGCGCAGTTAAGTACGCTCTTGCCCAAGGCATGATTTCAATATCAGGTTGTTGAGGTTGCGTGGAGAATAAGGCTTGCGTGACATCAATGGCAAACCCATCTAGACGTGTACTGTTTGCTATCTGATAAGGCGGCAAGTGTTCAGCAACGACTTTTATTTTTTCGGCAAAAGCATTGAAGCACAGCGTCAGTGTGAAAAAAACAATTAAAATCTTCAGTTGTTTGACCATTTTTAGCATACAAATAAACACCGCTTCTTGTGTGCAATACGGGGATGAATGTAAACGTTATGCAGTAAATGTGCTTTTTGCAACAAAGGCTGGTTTTTATCCTACTAAAAAATAGACACGATGAAACTATTTTATAAGTTGTAAATATCGCAAAAATGCTTTATTTGTTAAGTATGGCTGTAGTATGAGGTAATGTCATGGCACATCATGTATCAATAATAAAACACGGGATTTCGCTTATCTGCGCAGTCGTTTTTATGTGTTTTACATCATGGTTTAGTCACACTGATATTTCCTTGCATAGTCATTCTGTCGAGTTGGTTAGCAATGTTGATGATGCTCTCGCTGAGGATCCTCAATTTGAAAGTGACGACGATGCTGCTCATCAATTTTTACTGACTCCTAGTAATGGTCTTTGCTGCGAACCTTCCAGTGAGTTATTGTCATTTTTTGTTTTTCCAAAGCGATATAGCGTTGCCGTAGGTCGTGCACCACCTTCTGAATTTATTAGTTAAAACAATTCAATATTAATAAATTTTATGGTGATCAATATGAATACATTTAAAGCGCTTAATACAAAAACTCTAGATAATTGCGGGCTTCCTCAACCTACCGAGCAAGCTGTACTGACACTAAGCGATCCTGTTAAAACAATTGTGACTGATTTTGCTAGTTATAATCCGTTACGATTATTGGGCACAACCAGTATTGATGAAGCGTTGGCAGCGCTGCGTGATGCTGCAACGTCATTTATTTTGGTGCTTGATGAACATGGGCATTTTACTGGTGTGATTACAGCGGCAGATTTGCAGTCTGCTAAAGTGCTCAGTTTGGCAACGCAATTAGGGTTAACCCGTAAAGATCTCACGATTGAAGATATGATGACTCCGATCAAAAAAGCGCAAGGAGTCAGTTTGCGCTACTTGGAAACGGCAACCATAGGAGATACGTTACACACCATGCAAAAGCAAGGGGTTATGTTTTTGATGGTATTATCATCGGATAATCAAGTGTGTGGTTTAATTTCAGCCAGAGAAATTTCACGTCGGTTGAATATTCCATTGCACATTACACCCATTGCCAATGGTTTTCACGAAGTGATGTTGTCGGTGGACCATCCGCATTAATACCTAATTTGACAGGTGAGAAAAGCCCATTTGAATATGGGCTTTTTTATGTTGTGATTATTCGCCTGGTTGATCTGCAGCTTCAAGTCGTGCTTGGTTTTCTTGCATTAGCTCAAAGGCGGCTTTAATTTCATCGAGCACTGAGTCGACATCTGCACTGTGATTGTCTTGTTCTATTATGCCAAAAAGCTCTGTTTCAGGGCTTAAATCACCGGTTTCATATAAGGCCCACATTTCTTCACCAAATTGTGTCTCAAGTAGCTCAGGGGCATACTGGCCGTAATAATGACGCATGTTGTGGACATCACGTAAGAACATACGTTCAGCATTATTATTGGCAGCAGCATTAACGGCTTGAGGCAAATCGATTACGATTGGGCCCTCTTCATCGACGAGCACATTAAATTCAGATAAATCACCATGTACTATGCCTGCACATAACATTAATCGGATGTAATGGATCATGATGGCATGATCTTCAATCGCTTGCTCGGCGGTCATGCTGACATCGTTGAGGCGCGGAGCAACATCTCCGTCTTCATCGGTAATTAAATCCATAAGCAGCACCCCATCGTAGCAACCATAAGGTTGCGGTACGCGCACTCCTGCTTTTGCGAGTGTAAAAAGGGCATCGACTTCAGCATGTTGCCATGCACTTTCTTGTTCTGAGCGGCCAAATTTAGAGCCTTTTTCCATTGCTCTAGCGCGGCGGCTATTGCGTACTTTTCGGCCTTCTTGATATTGCACCGCTTGTTTAAAGCTGCGCTGAGCGGCATCTTTGTAAACCTTCGCGCAGCGGATATCCGCTCCGCATCTGACTACGTACACACTGGCTTCTTTGCCGCTCATTAACTGGCTAATGACTTCATCAACCAAACCGTCTTCGATTAACGGTAAAATTTGTTTTGGTGTTTTCATAGCGCACTTATACCGCACTTAAAGGAAGATGTAATCATTGCACAAAAAATAATTACTGATTATTGATGATTGTCATAAAAAAGCCGCTTTAGAGTCACAGCTCAGTCATTTAAATTTTATTAAACAGCAACACTCACCCACTACAGTAATCACGCTTACAGATTCATTCGCACATTCTAAAAACACGGGAAACAACATGAAATTTAACAAGCTTGCGCTGGCTATTGCTGCGCTTTCGATGGCTTCAGGTAGTGCAATGGCCAGTGTGTTACCAGATATTCAAAAAAACTCACTTTGGTACAGTGCTGCGCAAGATAAAATCGTTGATAAACAAACGATGTTAAAAATGGCAAAAGCAAAAAATGTCATTTTGTTTGTTGGTGATGGGATGGGGGTCTCAACTCTAACCGCTGCACGCATTTTAGATGGTCAAAACAAAGGGCAATCTGGCGAAGAGGGCCTGTTGAGCTTTGAGCAATTCCCTTATTCTGCGCAAGTCAAAACGTATAATGTCGATGCACAAACCCCAGACTCAGCGGGAACGATGACCGCTATGATCTCCGGTGTAAAGACAGATGCAGGCGTTATTGGTGTGGATGCAGATATTGAACGCGGTAATTGCAGCACTGTTGCGGGCAACGAGCTGGTGACTGCTATTGAATTGGCAGAAATCAAAGGATTGGCAACCGGCGTGATTTCCACCGCCCGTATTACCCATGCGACACCCGCTGCAACTTATGCAAAATCAGCTGATCGTAATTGGGAAGATGTGTCGGATATGCCAGAGGCCGCCGTCACAGCAGGTTGTGAAGATATTGCGTCACAGTTAGTGAATTTCGAAAAGAATCTTGAAGCGCGTTACTTAGGTGTCGATGTCGATGGCCTTGAAGTGGTTATGGGTGGAGGCCGTCGTCACTTTTTACCAAAAGATGCGTCATTTAACTCCGCTGATGCAAGGAGTGCTGTAGAAGGCGATCGTACTGATGGTCGTGATTTAACGGCAGAGTGGCAAGCGCAGTACCCAACAGGCCAATATGTGATGGATCAAACAGGCTTTGATGCTATTAATCCAGATACAGCGTCCCATGTGTTTGCTTTGTTCAATGAGTCGCATATGCAATATGAGGCGGATCGTGGCAATGACATTGCAGGCGAACCTTCGCTAACGCAAATGACAACAAAAGCCATCGACATTTTAGATAACTCAGATAAAGGGTTCTTTTTGACCGTTGAATCAGGGCGAATTGATCATGGCCATCATGCAGGCAGTGCTTACAACGCGCTCACCGATGCAATTGAATTGAGTAAAGCGGTGCAAGCAGCAGTCGATGCAACCAATCCTGAAGAAACGCTTATCTTAGTGACTGCCGATCACAGTCATGTATTTACTATTGCTGGCTATCCAAAACGCGGAAATCCGATTTTAGGCAAAGTGGTCAGTGTGGGTCGCACAGAGCCGACACTGGCACAAGATGGCATGCCTTACACCACATTAGGTTATAGCAATGGCTTAGGGTTTCGAGACTTAGGCAATGAAACCGATGCCGATGCATCTTATAACAAGCCGGCGGTGACCACTGGTCGCCAAGATTTAACCAGCGTGGATACAACGACATCAGGCTTTCACCAAGAAGCATTGGTTCCCCTTAGTTCAGAAACGCACGCAGGCGAAGATATTTCATTGCATGCACAAGGGCCTGGCGCTCAGTTTGCACAAGGGATTATCGAACAAAGTGTCATTTTCCATCTTATTAATCAGTCGCTTGGCTTAATCGAACAATAGTAGGTATCACAATGAAAAAATTAACACTTCTTTTCGTCGCAGTGACAGCGGCACTTTCTGGTTGTTCTGGTGATGATGGTAATAATGGCCAAAACGGCATCGATGGCGCAAATGGATTGTCGAGCTTAGTATTGCAAACGCAGTTAGCTGTTGGTGATACGGTCTGTCGTAATGGCGGCGTGAAAATTGATTCAGGACTTGATGCTGATAGTAATGGCGCGCTAAGCACTGATGAAGTGAGCAGCACTGAGCATGTTTGTGCACCGACTATCACAAGTTTAAGCTCGAACGATGTGGCTGTGACTGCCAACAATACGTGGTTCACTGAAGGTGAAAATCAAGTTGCAGCGGCCAAATCGTTAGCTGCAAAAATAGCTAAAGAGTCAGGTAAAGCTAAAAACGTGATTTTATTTGTGGGCGACGGCATGGGTATTTCCACAGTCACTGCAGCGCGTATTTTAGAGGGGCAAAGCAAAGGTAAATTAGGCGAAGAGCACTCACTGAGTTTCGATACTATGCCGTTTTCTGGTTTTTCTAAAACCTATAATGTTGACGCGCAAACACCAGATTCTGCAGGAACCATGACGGCAATGATTGCGGGTGTGAAAACCGATATCGGTGTTGTCGGGGTGGCTGAAGGCGCTGAGCGTGGAAGTTGTTTATCCACCAAAGGGCAAGAGCTTGTGAGTGCCGCAGAATTGGCTGAGTTAGCGGGTAAATCAACAGGTATTATTTCGACTGCGCGTATCACCCATGCAACTCCTGCTTCTGCGTACGCAAAATCAGCAGATCGTAACTGGGAAGATGTCTCTGACATGCCAGAAAGTGAAGCGGCCAACTGTGAAGATATCGCCTCACAATTAGTAAATTTTGAGCAAAATCTTGAAGCACGTTTTATGGGTGTTGATGTGGATGGTTTAGATGTGGTCATGGGCGGTGGTCGTCGTCATTTTTTACCTAAAGATGCCGCGTTTAATTCGACAGATGCTGCCAGTGCGGTAGAGGGCGATCGCACCGATGGGCGTGATTTAACCGCAGAGTGGCAAGCAAAGTACCCGATGGGCCAATATGTAATGGACCAGACAGGTTTTGATGCCATTAATCCAAGTGTCACAAATAAGGTATTTGCCTTGTTTAACGAATCGCATATGCAATATGAGGCCGATCGTAAAAACGACATTGCAGGTGAGCCTTCGTTAAGTGAGATGACCGCCAAGGCCATTGATATTTTAGATAACAATGACAAAGGGTTTTTCTTAACCGTTGAAGCAGGCCGAATCGATCACGGTCACCATGCTGGAAATGCGCACGCAGCGTTAACGGATACCATTGAGTTTTCAAAAGCGGTGCAGGCAGCAATGAATGCAACCAGTGACGAAGACACGTTAATTATTGTTACTGCCGATCATAGCCATGTATTTACGATTGCGGGTTATCCAAAGCGTGGTAATCCAATATTGGGGAAAGTCGTGGGCATTGGCAAAGATCAACCTAGCCTTGCTGCCGATGGCATGCCTTACACAACCGTAGGTTATAGTAATGGCGGTGGATTTAAGGACTTAGGAAGCGAAGCTGATGCTGATGAAGGTTATTATCACTCAGTGGTTGCGGGCCGCGTTGATTTAACCGCTGTGGACACCACTGCTCCAGGCTTTTTCCAAGAGGCGATGGTGCCATTATCATCAGAAACACATGCAGGTGAAGATGTGGGCATTTATGCATCGGGCCCAGGCGCGCATTTGGTCACAGGAACGAATGAGCAAAGTTATATTTTCCATGTGATGGATTATGCCGCCGATTTAGTTAAAAAAGCTGATGCAGCAGTGCAATAAGCTCAGTGAAATTGACATAATTAACACATAAAACTGTCAATAAACGGTATTAGAGTAAGGGCCAATTAAGGCCCTTTTTTTATTGAGATGTAACTATGAAACCCCTTTTTTGCAGCTTATCCCTGATTGCTTGTTTTTCCAGTACCGCAATGACGTGGCAATGCCCAACTCATGAGCAGCAACTCGGTGCGAAATACAGTATTGAATATACGCAAAATGGCCAAAGCCAGATCGAGACATTTGAATTGTGGCGAAGTCATCAACAAGTGGCGCATGCTGGAAAAAATAACATTACTGAGGTGTGGCAAAAACTTAGCAATGACCAAATCAGGCCAATTCGTTATTTCGAAGATTATCAACATGGCATTGAATATCAGCCGATTGATTTAACCGGGCAAGGGAGTGTGCCGGCATGGCAAGATAAATATCAACTTATCACGCAAGCTCAGCTCAACAATATGACCATGAAAGACCAACAAGGGGAAGGGTGCCAGCAGGTGCAGCGATTTGTCTTGAATAATGAGGCCATTCAGCTCACGATTGAGTGGTTGCCACAGTTACATTTGGTTAAATCTTTGCAGGCTGTGAGAGCGCAACATACTGAGCAGTGGCAGTTAGAGCAGCTAATAGTCGCAACTGAACAGGTAAAAGCGCAATTTAATCGTTGGGATAACTTTCAAACAACCGATTATGCAGATATCGGTGACAACGAATCAAACCCGTTATTGGCTAAAATGATTAAACAAGGGTTTATCGAGCACGGAGCGTCAGGGTTTTACAATGCTGATGGCACAGCAATTCACAGCGGCCATCACCATTAAAAGGGGTTAGCTGTTTATCGCTTCACCATTGATTATTTTCACTAAACTGTTAATAAACAAAGTCACCGCTGCTAAGTCGGTAAATTTAAATGCTAATCCGTAATGTATGGGTTTCGCACTTTTAAAAATACGGGTCGGGAAACGGGTCATTTCTGCGCTGTGGAAATATCCTTGTTTATGTTTAACGCCCGCCAAAGCGCTTAAATCAGGCAGAAAAACTTCATACGCGGGGCGAATAATCAGTTGTGGGATCTGATTGTCTACATGTAGATAAAAGGCTTCTTTGCTATTAGGCAACATGTATTCGGTGAGATTTTTAATATTAAAATTAGAGCGGCATTGTAGCTCAGTTAATAACTCTGTGGTTTGTTGCAAGTGAATAGCCAAGAGGACTCCAAAAAAGCTTTTTATTTTAAACCATTAGACGTGATGTTTGATTTGATAGCAAGTAAAGAAAAAAGCCCACCAAGCGCAGGGGCGCGAAGTGGGCTACGGGAACAACAACTCTTTTCAGGGGTGTCGTAAACCTCGGGGGCAGGGCCTACAGACTCAGTATGTTAGTGATCGTGCTCTTCAGGGATCCCTAACCAAATCAGTTTATTCGGCACAAAATCAAGCGTTAAGATTGTTTGTGCGCTTTGTTGCTCTAAATCAACAGCGATAACTTGCTTCGTCTCTTGTGCGGCAATGTAGACAGTGTCACTGGCAGAAGAAGTGGTTAAGGTGTAAGTACCATTGATTTCATCTGTCACTTTAAAGCGAGCGCTAACTTGCCATTGTGACGACTCTTCAAAAATATTAATAAACCCTTGGCTATCAAGTACGGCCATGAAGCCATGTGCATCACTAAAGTTATAAGCAACGACGGTGATGCTTTCATCATCACGCCAGTTAATTTCGCTCATAGTGAGTGCGTTACTATCAATTAAATAAAAATAATTGCGCTTGGCATTTGCGATGTAAAGATCTGAGCCGTGGGTTGCTTTTAAGCTACCAATACGCGCACCTTCAGGCATGGATTCAAGATTGCCGATTTTGCTTGCCGTAAAGGTTTCACCCGCTTGAGTAACGACTAATACACCGTCTGTACAACCAAAGGCGATAGAATCATGATTTTGTGCGCTGCCATGCAATCCGGGGCAGTTTGGCTCGATGCGCTGCTCTTGATGGAAGTGATCGTCATGCTGATGAAACACATCAACAAAATCTGGCAACACATTTGTAGCTGCCTCGCTACGATAGGTTGCGAGCACGATGTCGTCACGTAGCTGTGCAGTACCGTGCATGGCACGCTCTAAAGTGTGGCTCGCTAATTGGCTGCCTTGTTCAATGCCTTCATCGTCGAGTACGATAAATCCTGCAGGAATATTCAGCTCATCGTTACCATCTAAAAATAACGCTGCACGCTCTTCTGTAACATCAAAATGAGTCGGTTTAGCCGCTGAAATTTGAAAACTACTTAAATTGGGTTCTACTTGATACGGGTGAAGGTGGTCACCGTGGTTTTCTTGATAAAGGCCACCATCGACAAACTCAACAAGGTCGTGGTTACGCTGAACCAGCACCCCGTATCTAAGACCTGGGCTAGCATATAAGCCGCTTACTACATTGGTGGTGTTAAAAGTCTCAAGTAATTGATTGTCGTCTAGCTCAAACACAGATACAGCCGCATTATCTTTATCAGTGATCACTAAGCGACCATTTGATTTGATAGTACCGTGGTCATGGCCATCACCTTTGTCAGTTGATTTTTGCTGATTTTGCTCAGCGACCATTTTATCAATTTCACTATTACACGCTGTTAAGCTAACAAGTGCACAAAATACTGCGGCAAGTTTAAAACGATGAGAACGCATGCGCGGAATAAAACCTATGTTTTGTTATAATATAACGAAATGATATATTATAACGTTTTTACTGTGAAGTGCTTTTTGAATTCATTTTCAAAAATTTATAATTGTCTGTTTGTTTAGGTGCCAGTATTTTTATATTTGATAATAAAACCAGCTTGCGCTGGTTTTATTGCTTGTTGTAATGATAAAGAGCAGTAACGAAAGTGAATTGAATAATGTTTATAACTATATAATTTAAAAGTTTGCTAAATCAGGTAAGCCAAAGTCGCTAATATCACCATTTCTATCAATCACGTCGATGTGAATGTAACGGATCCTAACCTCGATACTGCGTTGTATTCCAGAGTCAGCTAATCGTGATTCTAACTGTTGAACAACAGTCTTTTGAGGTTTTACTGGTGCACGCAGAACGATTTTCACCAACCAACTTTTATTGGCTTCTTCTAAAGAAATTTTGACAACATTCATTCCGTCAGAGTGACTAAGCTCTTGCGTGATAATCCGTCTCACCTTGCTCTCGACTAACTGCTTTTTAACTATGGTTTGAAAATTGATTACTAGAGCACCACTAATCATTATGAGCAAAATAACAGAGACAAAATTTCGCTTAATCACTGCGAGTAAGCTGGTGTCTTGCCACGCAGAAAAACCGTGAAACCCATTTACCCAAAGTACAATTGATGAAATAAATTGGATAGCTAAAATATTCGTTAGGGTTAATAGTAGCGCTCCTTGCGCTAATAAGAGCTCCCCTTTGCTCAATAAGATACTTGCAGCGCACAGTGGTGGTACAAGGGCGGTTGCGATAGCGACTCCAACAAATGAGGTACTTAACCTAGGTGATATTGTGGCGTAGGCTCCAGCAGCACCACCGGCTAGAGCAATCATTAAATCGATGAAGTTAGGTGAAGTTCGAGCCATGATTTCTGGAGTTATAGGGATATCTTGGTGTATAAGGCCAATTAAAAATGCAACAGAAAAGACCAGTATTGAACCTAATACTATGGATTTAAGAGCATCATTTAAAAGCTTTTTGTCATTTTCAACAACACTGAGGGCTAAGCCAAGTATTGGGGAATATAATGTAGCGACAATCATAGCACCAATCACCACCGCAGGGCTGTTAGCAAGTAAACCATAAGTGGCAATGATTGCAGCCAGTGCATTCATAATTACGAAGGCAATGTCAATTTTAGCATTGAGCTGTATTGTTTCTCTTGTCTGCTCTTTAAATTTAATTATATCCATGGTTAACCTAGCTGTATTGGGCGTCTGTTATTCTGAGGTGAAGGGTGTTTACGTTGTTACACGAGATAATGCATCACGCCAGCCTTGCTTGAAGATATGACGCTGTTGAGCGCTCATATTAGCGTCAAAAGTTATTTTAGTATCTACTTTTTGCATTATCTCTGTCATATCTGACCAAAACCCCACAGCTAAACCCGCAAGAAACGCCGCACCTAATGCGGTGGTTTCTGTTTGGCTTGGTTTGAGTACTTTTACTTCGCTGATATCGGCTTGAAACTGCATCAAAAAATGATTATTCACCGCGCCGCCATCCACGCTTAGTTCGTGAAGTTGTAACTGACTATCTTGGCACATTGCCTGAAGTAAATCTTGGCTTTGATAGGCAATCGCTTCTAATGCAGCCCGAATAATATGATTGCGGTTTGTGCCTCGGGTGAGGCCAATTAACGCGCCGCGGGCATCAGGATCCCAATGGGGTGCACCTAAACCAACAAAAGCAGGGATGAGATAAACACCTTGGGTATCCTCAACTTGGCTTGCAAAGTACTCAGTATCTTTGGCATCGCGAATTAAACCCAGCTCATCTCTCAACCATTGAATCGTGGCCCCACCCATAAACACAGCGCCTTCGAGGGCGTAGTTAATTTCCCCTTGCGCTCCAATGGCGATTGTCGTGAGTAAACCATGGTTCGATTTAACGGCTTGGGTGCCAGTGTTCATTAATAAAAAGCAGCCAGTGCCATAAGTATTTTTAGCACTCCCTGGCGTGGTGCAGCCATGGCCAAATAAAGCAGCTTGTTGATCGCCAGCAATCCCAGCGATTTTAATTTCGCTGCCTTCACCTGCAATGCGGGTTGTGCCATAAATGGCCGAAGAGGGGAGTACTTGTGGTAACAAACAAGCCGGAATATCAAATAGTGTCAGTAACTGCGGATCCCAAGCTTGCTGGTGGATGTTATAAAGCATAGTGCGTGATGCATTGGTTGGATCGGTGGCGTGGACTTTTCCTTCGGTGAGTTTCCACAGCAACCAAGTATCGATTGTGCCAAATAGCAATTGACCACGCTCAGCCTGTTCTCGGGCATTAGGCACCGTATCGAGTAACCATTTTATTTTACTGGCCGAAAAGTAGGGATCGAGAACTAAACCTGTTGCGTTACCAATCGTTTCTTGATGACCTTGGCGCTTGAGCTCTTGGCAAATATCGTTGCTGCGTCGGCATTGCCAAACGATGGCATTATGAATGGGCTTACCTGTGTGTTTATCCCAAATAACGGTCGTTTCACGTTGGTTAGTGATACCAAGAGCGGCAACTTCATCACTGTGGATACCAGCACTGGCGAGGGCCTCGATGAGCGTTGAGCTTTGACTGGCCCAAATCTCCATCGGATCATGTTCCACCCAACCTGCTTGTGGGTAATGTTGCGTAAACTCACGTTGCTTACAACTGACAACCTCTGCATTGCGATTAAAAATAATGGTTCGCGAACTCGTGGTGCCTTGATCGAGTGCGATAATGTATTGTTTGTTATTCGTGTGAGTCATTCAGTGTTCACCTTTTGCCAAATCGCGACCAACTAGAGCCAAACGTGTCACTTTGTGTCGCATTTAGCAATCAAATGTAGCAAAGTCATTGTCATTCAATAAGTTGGCTTGTGGTCTGAATCTTGATTTTACTTCATCATAACGAGGCGACGAGGCGCTGACTATGAAAAAATTACCTATCTGGGTCATTAAAGGCAATAAGTACACGTCGATTTAAGGTAAAGATGTGGTCAATTTTTACATGACAACCGTAGTGACAAAAGTAAGTGGTTAGTTGGTTCCTCAACATCACACTAAGGCAAAATATCGCTTAGTAACTTTAAAGGTGCGAGTTTCATGAAGCGCGAGCATAGTTAATGAGTGAAACATGGATGTTCGCTCATTCTTTTTATTCCTTTGGGGTGTAGTGATGAAGAAGCATCCTCCAAACTTGTTTATACAAGCATGGAGGATGCGGTTGGGGACTGTTGCTTTTCGTTAATTTTTATAAAATTTCGATGTTTTACTTAATGAGAGACTTGCATCATCAAGTGCTGTCACAGTAAAGGTGATATCCGTTACTTTTTGAGATAAATCATAACCATCAGCAACTAGGGTCACAGGGACTTTTTGCATCACGCCAGGTAACACAGAAACCGTTTTTGGCCCATGTAATTGCGCTTGCTTTATCCCTGATGCCTCTATAGAAAAGCGCTGTAATTGCTGAGTTTTGTTACTAATCGTGAGGGTGTAAGGGTTTTCGATTAAGCCTTCAAAATTCATTCTGTAAAGGGTGTTTCTATCTCGAAGCACCGAGATTTCAAGAGGAACGCGAACCGCTAACCAAATAGCCATTATGATAAAAATAGCTAAAGTGAAAACCGCGTAGCCAACAAGCTTTAATCGCCAAGGATTGGTTGGTTGTCCATTGGTGTTATTTTCACTGGTGTATTGAATAAGATTTTTAGCATAACCAAACTTGGTCATTGTTTGATTGCAGGCATCGATACATAAACCGCAGTTAATGCACTCATATTGCAAGCCATTTCGAATATCAATTCCTGCAGGACACACTTCAACACATAAATTACAATCAACGCAGTCACCTAAATTTTTACTCTTTGGGTCGTCACTGCGCTTGCGAGGGCCACGGTTTTCGCCGCGTTGACTATCGTAAGTGACTAATAAAGTATCTTTGTCGAACATTACTGATTGAAAACGAGAATAAGGACACATATAAATGCACATTTTTTCTCTCAGCCAGCCAGCATTACCATAAGTACACAGTGCAAATAGAAAAACCCAAAAGACAATTAAGCCACTACTTTGCCAAAGGATTAAATCCCCATAAAGTTGATAAACAGGGATGAAATAGCTCATAAATGTGGTGGCTGTCAGAATAGACATAATGAGCCAAATTGTGTGCTTGATGGTTTTTTTGAGGGCTTTTTTGTTACTGAGCGCTGAATTATCGAGCTTGATTCTTTGATTGCGCGTCCCTTCAATTTTATGCTCAACCCAAATAAACATCAGCGTCCAGACTGTTTGTGGGCACACATAGCCACACCAGACTCGCCCCAGCCAGTTAGTGACAAAAAATAACGCAAAAGCTCCAGCCATAAACAAACCAGCAACCAGCATGAAATCTTGTGGCCATAAGGTCAGTGAAAAGAGTCGAAACTGCTGATTCGCAACATCAAATAAGACGGCTTGTTGGCCATGATAAGGAATAAAGGGCACTAAAATAAAAGTGAGCATTAATACCCAATTGAGTACACGGCGGTACTGCTGAAAGCGTCCTTTTTGCTCTCGCACATAAATATTTTGATCTTGCTTGTACGGCTTAATGATCAAATCTTCTTCTTTAATATCAAACTTCATAATAGATTCTCGCTAACGGTGATAACGAGGTACTTCAAGGATTATGCCAATGCGATAATACCTTATGTTGCTGAAAATATTGAATAAAAATATTAATTGAAACCATTTTGGCGCGCTATTTCGTGGCTGGCGCGATATATCGTGTTATTTTTATAATATTAGAGAATGGAACAAGCTATGGAGGCGATGCTATTTAGATTTAAATAAGCTAAATTACTGCTTTAATTGAATGTTTTATATGCAGTATTGTTAAGGTTGGTTAGATACCCAAAGGCATCGATACTTTAAAAGTATCGGGATCGCTAAATTGGTAGGCCTCTTTGGCTGAGCTAATATCATGCTTACTGTGCTGTTGGCGTATTTTGAAATAAATGAGGGGGTAAAATGATGCCTAATTCAATTTGTCGTTGTCCGTGGGTTGATTTAACTAAGCCTGATTATGTGAAATACCATGACGAAGAATGGGGAGTGCCGGTTTATGATGACGTTAAAATGTTTGAGTTTATCGTGCTTGAGTCTGCGCAAGCAGGGTTGAGTTGGTATACCATTTTAAAGCGTCGAGAGCAGTACCGCGCAGCTTTTGCACAATTTGATGTTGAGCAGGTTGCGCAGTTTAGCCAGCAAAAAGTGGAAGCTTTATTACAAGATGAAGGCATTATTCGTCATCGAGGTAAAATTAACGCTGCAATTACCAATGCGCAGGTGTTTATGCGTATTCAGCAGGAGTTTGGTTCTTTTTCTGAGTATTTATGGCGGTACGTCGATCACCAGCCCATTGTTAATGCACCGCAATGCAAAGAAGATTATTTGGCTAACTCTGAGCTATCAGACCGTATTAGCCGAGATTTAAAAAAGCGAGGCTTTAAATTTTTTGGTTCGACAATTTGTTATGCACATTTGCAAGCCTGTGGTTTGATTATTGATCACAGTCTTGATTGCTTTAAATATAATAGTGATTTTACACAGCGTTAAGTGAGCTTGTATTCAAATCTAAAGCTAAACCTCTAGAGACAGTAACTTTGGTTTCGACCATTGTTTTTAGCTTTGTACAAGGCTTGGTCGGCTCGTTGTATAAAAGTCTTATGGTTATCTTGGTCGATGTGAAACCCTGTGACGCCCAAACTAATGGAGACTGAAAAATGCTCATCAAAATGGTGGTAGACAGCTTTCATACGTAATTTCTCGGCCAATTCGTGAGCTTGAGATTCATTACAACCGGGTGTTAAAACGATAAACTCTTCACCACCCCAGCGAAACAAATGGTCTGTTTCTCTGATGTGTGCACTTAATAATCCTGCTATTTTTTCAAGTACACTGTCTCCGACCAGATGACCAAAGTTGTCGTTAATCACTTTAAAGTTATCAATATCAATCATGATGACCGATAACGGCTGGTTATGACGTTTGGCATGAGCAATGGATTGATTAATTAATTCATTGCATGCAGTACGATTGCCGATTTTAGTTAAGCAGTCTTGACGGCTTTCTTTTTTTAGCTTGAGTTCGAGAGAATCATCTTTAATGATTGCAATCGCTTGCTTAGTTTTACCTGTGTAATAAGAGGCGACGGCAATGCTTACCGGGATTAATTGGCCAAATTGATTTTTACCGTAAAGCTGCTCTTTACGGCCTTGCATGGCTAGGTGTTGCTCTGAAGTCATAAATTTCGTGCGGTGCTGACGATGTGCTGAGGCAAACTGATCAGGCACTAACGAGTCGATGTTCATCGTTAATAGTTGCTTAGCTGAATACCCAAAAATTACTGACGCCATTGCATTGGCTTTTTTGATCAACCCTAAGTGATTCACACTTAATATGGCATAGGGAGAGGAATCAAATAAGGTATCGACTTCTTTAAATTTTATTTGCATCAAATATAAGTTGTAAACAATGTAAGTACATGAAATTAAAAGTAAAGTGACAATAAAGGCAAAGCCAAATACCAATGTCGCTTGTGTGCTGTTAAGGTTTGTTTTGGCTAAGCTTACTGTATAGGCCGCGCTATTTTGGATGGTCAACCGCAGTTTCGCAATGGCCGCAATGGTGGCTCTATCGTCAATTTTGACTTGTTTGTCGATGTCATTAGCTGAAGCGCCTTTGGAAATTAGACGGTGCGCAATCTCTAAGTTTTTTTGGTAATTTAGCACCGTCGTTTCTAATATTTTGAGTTGCTCTAAGGTATCGGACTGGGTGTTGAGTGCTTTGTATTGCTCAATGGCATTAAGCGTGAGTAAGGCATTGCTTTTTGCAGCTAAATACGTCTTTTTTTCTTGTCTTAACACATAGTTTTTGAAATTGTGAATAAACCCGCCATAGCCAAATCCATAGCCAATCTCTTGCATTATTTGTGCTTTTTCTATTTCTAAAGAAACGAATTCTGTCCAGATTGATTCTGTTTTTTGTACATGGTTATTGAGAATATAGGCGAGTGATATAACACTGAAAATGCTCAGAGCGCAAAAAATAACAGCTAAAAAGGTCCGTTTTTTTATATTCATATAAGGCTGACATTATCACTTTTTGTGGCACGCATACTGTAAGTATTACAGATTAGCTGTTGCACGCGAATTTTATTATGAGTCACATATTCGCATAATATTGAACAATAATAGAACAGTTTTTTGGATCTTTACGAATGTCTTGTTTTTGAACGTTTAATATCTAGTTTCTGCATTTTTGAGCGCAGTGTGCTGTCTGCTAAATTAAGTTGTTTGGCTGCGCCTTTTTCGCCACCAATGACCCAATTGCAATGGTTAAGAACTTGTACAATATAGTTTTTTTGTACTTCGTCTAAAGAGATGAAGTGAGGATCTGTAGAGGAGTGAACATGGTGTAATTTCTGACTAATATTCAATGTGCTGCGTTGGGATAAAATAGCTTCACGCTCAAGAATGTTTTGCAGTTCACGGATGTTTCCTGGCCACGAATAGCCGCTGAGCTTTGTTAAGCTTTGCTGGCTGATACTGTCTATATGTTTACCGAGCTTTTTGTTGAGGCTTTGCAAAATATTCAAACAAAGCATTGGAATATCTTCCTTGCGTTCACGCAGTGCTGGAACTTGAATCGGAAAGACGTTTAACCGGTAATACAAATCCATGCGAAACCGACCTTGCTCAACCATTTCGAGTAAATTTCGATTGGTCGCAGCAATGATGCGAATGTCGACGTGGATAGTCTGGTTACCGCCAACGCGTTCAAATTCTTGCTCTTGAAGTACACGAAGTAATTTGCTTTGTGCCGCTAATGATAACTCGCCAATTTCATCCAGAAATAAAGTCCCTTTATTGGCTAGTTCAAAACGGCCTTTACGTCGCTCATTGGCGCCGGTAAATGAGCCCTTTTCATGGCCAAATAACTCAGATTCTAAGAGGTTGTCGCTGAAGGCTGCGCAATTAACTTTAACGAGGGGGGCGTGCTTTCGTTGGCTCAGCTGGTGAACATTGCGGGCGACGAGTTCTTTTCCTGTGCCATTTTCGCCCAATATCAGCACTGTGCTGTCTGTTTTACTGACCAACGCTAACTGATTGAGCATTGTTTGAAAAATCTGGCTTTGGCCAACCAGCCCTGAATCAGGCCAATTCTCAGAAAGCTCTCTTTGTAAATAAACGTTTTCGGCTTGCAGCTTTTCACTGAGGGCTTGTATTTCTTTAAGGGCATCTCGCAACGCTTGCTCTGTTTGTTTTTGCTGGCTGACATCGCGAAAAAGTGCCACTGCACCGACAATTTCACCTTGATGATAAACGGGTGTTGAGGTGTATTCGACATCAAAGTAGCTGCCATCTTTACGCCAAAATACCTCATTGTTGACATGGCGAGGTTGGCCATCTTGCAGGGTAGCGTAAATTTGGCATTCATGGGCAGGGTAACATTGACCATTTTTGTGGCTGTGGTGATGATATTGGTGGATTTTTTTACCGAGTAACTCCTGACTTTTCCAGCCTGTCATTCGCTCTGCAGCAGGATTAATAAAGACGGCATTGCCTTCTAAATCAAAACCATAAATACCTTCACCTGCGGCATTGAGTAATAAATCTGAATCGGCGAGTAAATCTTTTAAAGAGTGCATAAAAATAGACCACGAAATATCGTGCGTTCATTGTTGCGTGTTTATGCATGAAAAGAAAGTGATAAACGGCAATATAAAATGATTGTTGGTAAAAATTTTTATTATCATAGCGTTATTATTGCACTACTAAAAAGAGTAAGGAGTGATAATGCAGATTTCTGTCGAAGGAGTGGTCAAAAGTTACGCCCATGTAAAAGCAGTCAAAGGAATGAGCTTTATTGTCAACGAAGGTGAAATTTTTGCGTTGTTGGGCCCTAATGGTGCGGGAAAATCATCATTAGTACGAATGCTGGTTGGCTTTACACATGCCGATGAGGGGCGCATAGCGGTTCATCTTAACGATCAAGAATATGGGGCGATACCCAATGATGAGCTGGGTTATTTACCAGAAGACAGAGGGTTATATGCAGAAAAAACCGTGAGTCAAAACTTACTGTATTTTGCTGCGCTTCATGGATTAGATAAGTCTACAGCAAAAGAAAGAATGGACTATTGGCTAGAGCGATTTGAATTATTAGACAGAAAAGATCAGCCACTTAAGTCCCTCTCAAAAGGGAATCAGCAAAAGGTGCAATTAGTGAATGCGGTATTGCATCAACCTAAAATTGTTATTTTAGATGAGCCTTTTTCGGGTTTAGACCCAATTAATCAAGAGAAAGTGGTGGTGTTTTTAGCTGAGCTAAAACAACAAGGCATGACAGTTATTTTAAGTGCACACCAAATGTCGATGGTCGAAAAACTGGCTGATCGTATGTTATTGATGAACCATGGTGAAGTCGTGTTGTACGGCAGTTTAAATGACATCCAACAACAAATCGGAGTTGGGGCGCAACTGTTGGTGGAGTTTGAGGAGTTACCTAAAGTTGAAACCATTGCGATGGCTCTGCAAAATTTTGAATTCAGCTTCAATGAGCATCATCTGTTGGAGGTGAATTTAGCCAGCGCATCACAAGTCAATGAAGCGTTAACCCAGTTGTTGACCCTTGGTCATATCACCAAACTAGAAAGTAAAAAAATGGACTTACATCAGCTGTATCTTAAAGCTATTTCAGATCATCAAGGAGCACCCGATTATGTCGCAGCTTAATAAAACATGGCTTGTTGCTAAGTGGGAGTTCATGCATTTCTTTAAGTGGAAACAAGAGCTAATAAGTAAATTAGTGATGCTGGCCATTGCTGCAGTGGTGTTTTTTTGGCATTCGAGCCAAGAGTTTGTCGCAACTGATTATAAGGTTAGTGTCATAGCGAAAAATGCACCTGATGGTCAAATCGGTGACTTTATCTTTACTCGGGCACAAACCAATCAAGAAACATTAATGACGATGCTGCAAGCGGGCGACATAGACGCGTTAATCGTTGCTAAAAACGAAGGCTCAGATGCCACGGCGTTAGATGTCTATAGCCAAGGTAAACATGGCTGGCAAAATGACTTAGCCGCAATTATTGAGCAGCATTATGCACAACAGGTCACTCAGCAATTGGGTTTAACACCGGCGCAATTACAGCAATTGCAAAGTCCGGTTCAAATATTTAATCAGTATCTTGATAACCAAATTAAAACGGAGGCAAAAACGTCGAGTTTGACAGCCATTGGTGTGTTGGCATTAATGGCGATTGGTATTTTTGTGTCATTTGCACAAATTTTTGTCTCTATCACCGGCGAAAAGCAACAGCGAGTGACTGAGCAGCTTTATGCGTGCATGAATGCGCAAACTTGGATAGACGGAAAAATAATTGGTCAAATGTTGTTAGCACTCAAAGCGATGGCAGGCACGTTGATTTCGATGGTTTTATTTTATAGCTTTACTCAAGTTGTTATTCGCGGCCAAAGCTTGGATTTAAGCATTATTGATTGGTCATTGCTCCCTTGGGTGTTGGTGTTTGCAAGCTTGGGTCTTTATTTAGCTACTGCGTTTATGGCGGCTGTCGCTGCGGCCATTGATGACCCTAATCACAGTGGTAAATCTTCATTTATGCTGTTGCCATTGGTGCCCATGATATTAACTTTTATTGTAATGGATAGCCCAAGCGGTTTGGCATTAACGGTATTAAGTTATCTGCCATTGACTGCATTTGCTGCCATGCCCGTAAAAATGGCTTTAGTTGAAGTCAGCCTTTGGCAGCCATTATTGTCAATTGCCATCACCGTTTGTACTTGCTGGTTCGTGCGCCGCGTAGCGGGTCGCATGTTCAAAATGGGCATGGTGATGTATGGCAAAGAGCCCAGTTACAAACAAATGTTTAAGTGGGCTTTTTCGTAACAGCTTCGGTACTTCAAAAATGGCGCATAAATTGCGCCATTTTTTTATGCAAAAACAAAAATAGCCCGCTAACTTGTTTTAAAACAAATTTTTAATCGTTGAAATAATGAGCAGTTGCCTAGTTTGATATAGGTCAATTTTCGTTGGTGAAATTGATTAATACTTCAGACGTTAAAGTAATAAAACATCATGAGGGATTATTATGAATACGGTTAAAAAAAGTGAAATAGTTGTGTTGGTGATTGCAGTGCTGGTATTTGTAGTGGGTGTGGTTGGCCATTTAGCCGCGGCAAGTTACGCCAATTCTAATGCGTTTGGTTATATTGCCGCGCCCACTCCTTTAATTGTTGGCCTTGTTGCCTTTGTTGCGTATAAATACGCGCAAGCTGCTGAACGCAAAAGCTCATCTGATCATTAAACTTAACTAAAAAGATATCATCAAATGAGCCATTTCGTGGATTTTCACATGCCGCCTTGGTTTTGGCGGCATGTGATTTTAGTGCGCTAAGGGTCTGAAGCCCTTTGCGATTGAAGCTTATGCTAAGTATGCTTTTAACATCCAAATAAGCTTTTCTTGTTCTTTGATGTAGTCACTCATTAACGAGGCGGTACCTTCATCAGACGCTTCACTTGCTTGAGCTAAAATGATGCGCTGATGGCTGATCAATTGTTCAAAGCCTGCAAGTAAATTATTCACCGCTGTTGCACCGTCTGAAATACCTTGCGCTTCGCTGATATTGCTCAGTGACATATATTCAGAATAAGCGTGTTTGGGTTGACCACCTAAGGTTAAAATTCGCTCTGCCACTTCATCTACTTTGAGCAATAAGTCGTTGTAAATTTCTTCAAATTTTAAATGTAACTCGAAGAATTGTCGTCCTTTAATATTCCAATGAAAGCCGCGAGCATTCATGTATTGAATTTGGTAGCTACTTAATAACGTATTGAGTTGTTTTGTTAATGCTTCACTTTGTGTGATGTTTAATCCAATTGATGTAAGTTGTGTCATTATTCTTCCCTCTTGTTATCGGTAAATGTTTTGCTGTTAACGCTATAATGCCGAGAATGATTGAATTAATAAATTGATTAATTTTGATTGCACTGTTCGGTAAAATAGATTGGTTAGTGCTTGGTTGCTAAGGTGTTGAGAATATACTCAAGTACTTGGCGAGAATAAATCATACTGGTGTGGCTTAGATGAAAAACTTGATGTTCAGCCATGCCATGTAAACGTGTTTCATCGAGTAACACAGTGCCATCAGACTCACTGCCTTTTCTAAGGATAGGCATTAGGCCTAAAGGTAAGTCGCCAGCAACACTAAAGAGCTTTGCTTTAAAAGGCCAGTCGGCATTATTTGATAATAAAAACTCCACACTGTTCTTTAGTAAGCGCTCGAATCCTTTGTCGTGCATGTGCTGGGCAATGTGACTGCCCTTATGGGGAGTGCCTAGTGTGATGACCTTTTCGATATGAGCTGATTGTTCGCTTTGGTGTTCAAGATAAGCACGGGCAATTAAGCCACCAAGAGAGTGACACACTAACGCGGCGCTTTGTCCATCAATAAAGGCATCGATTTGTTGGAAAATCTCTCCTTTATCTGGAGATAAGCTGTTGTAGGTGAGGTTTAAAATATCATAGCCCGCTTTTTTGAGCTGATAACATAACGGGCGCATCACAAACCCTGACATGTATAAACCATGCAATACAATTATTCGTTTAACTGCCATGAGTCCCTCTCTTATTTCACTGTTGCAGTGTAACCATAGATGATTGAACTGTCATCGCCCTTGTTGATTGAGGCGTTTGAAACCTAACCCAAAAAGTAAGATCACGATAAGCCAAGTCAGTGAGCCCGCGCTGTGTTCAACTTCAATGTAAACATCGTTGTGAGTAGTGACGTAACTCTCTGATTCTAAGGGGATATGGCCTAAACTTGCCCATGCACTGGCATTTAAATAGTGAATTTGATTCCCATATGATGCATCGCGGATCAGTAGTTCAACGTCATAGTGCGCAGGATAGAATCCTTGTTTTAGCGCGACAGAAAAATGTTGCTTATCTTGGCTAGAGTGGCCATACAGGGTAAATGGGTTGCTTGTATACACAAGTTGATTATCAATGACTAACTCTGCGATGACGCGTTGGCTTTGATATTGGCTATCGGCATCAAGGTGCAAGGTAAATGTTTCATAATAGCCATCAATATCTCTGTCTCTTTCGAGATCTAATTGAATCGAATAGATAGAGAGTGATGTATCTTGGTCGAACTGTCGGCTCTCAAATGCTAAATCTTGTAAAGCACTAAATTGATCGTTTGCTGCGTGTAATAAAGTATGACCTTGTCTATCAACGACATCAAATGAGACCTGATAATAACCGCTGTCTAGAGGTGATAAGAATTGAAATTCAAATATTTGACTATCGTCGCTGAGATTGCCCGATAAAGAAAAATAATTGCTCTGGAGAAGGGGGCTTATTTGACCCGAAGGATGGGTTAGATAAAACAGCACTGCGACCTGCTGGTCTTGATAGCGTGTATCGAGATCAAGCCTTAAGGTTAAATTTTGATAAAAACCATCCTGGTCATGATCTTGCTGAAGATCGGTCTCTAATTGATACACCCAAATGTCACCTTGAGCTTTACTGGCTGTGTGTATTTTTTGGGTTTGTTGCTCGGCAGATAGGGCGGTTAGCTCTGCGTTTATTTGCGATGTTTTAATTGCTTTACGTGTTGTTGATTGCCCTGATTGCTCCGCAAAAGCATTGGCGCACAATAAAGGGCTGATTATGAGTAAATAAATAGCTAGAAGTTGTTTCATAGTGACGATCTCATTATTGGCATGTATTAATAAAAGCGCTTTACCACTGAATCGAAACTGAATTGGACAGAAATAATTACACACTGGGAATGTGATTTTCTTTTGTATCATCAGTATTGGGCTTGTTAAATATCCAATAAAATAGTGTTGATGATAAAAATCGCTGCAAATTATGCTCCCAAAGGTACAATTGCCCGCTATTTGAAAAGGAATCTAAACGTGGGTGAATGCGAAGTGGCACGACAGAATAAAAAATGGTTGATACATCATTGGTTGGGGTTTCAGCTAAGTGTCTTACTGGTGTTATTTTTATTGAGTGGGGTTGTTGCTGTGCTTAAAGCGCCATTGACTGCGGTATTTATGCCTACTCAAATACAGACTCCGAGCGAAAAAAAAGTGCCGTGGACACGCTTAGAATCAGAACTCGCAAAACACTATCCTCGCTTACAAATTTACGCAGTGACTTTACCTAAAGAGCCATATTTGGCTGCTAAGGTCGCTTTGATGCAGGCCAAGACTGAGCATCAGCCTGCTCGCAAAGTTGAGGTATTCTTCGATCGCGCTACAGCCGCTCTTTTAGATAAGCAACATCAGGAAAATTGGCTAGATAAGGTGAGTCGTTTTCATCGCAACGTGACGATGCAGAGATCACTCTCAACGTGGGTGTTAGTGTCTGCGCCTCTGTGGTTAGCCGTAATCATAATGAGCGTGTATCAGTACAGACATCGATTAACAAGGTTATGGCGAGTAAATAATCAGCATGTAAGTAAAACTCATGCATGGCTAATGGCTTGGTTACTGCCTCTTAGTTTAATGATTGCGCTTAGTGCCAGTTGGTTTTTCGCTGAGCGGATCTTGTGGCAACAAAATGTTGCCGTCTACCCTAATTTACCAAAATCGGATGGCACAGTGAGCGACGTAGCGTTACCGCTGAGTGACTTAATGGCCCGTGTTGAGCAAGTCGCACCGGATGCGAATATTCGTTTTGCGGGTTACCCTTCAAGCCCAACAGGTACATTTTCAGTGTTGCTCCAATCCTCACAACCTTGGGTATACTATCGGGCGCATCAGCTGCACTTTAATGCCTTTACTGGTGAGCTCATTCATGTTGTTTTACCTGATGATGTTGAGGGATTAGCTTGGTGGGCTGATTTAATGCGTTTTATTCATTATGGTGAAACCCCTTGGTTGATGTGGATGTTTGCATTGAGCGGTGTAGTGTTGGCGATGGCTATTTGTTTTGCATCATGGCGATACCTAAGCAAAATCAAGCGCCAAGCGGGTGTGGCCGTATTTTTGACAGTCATCAGCTTAAATGGGGTTGTCTTTGGGCTTGCAGTATATGGGTTATACCAGCTCAGTGAAGATATGCCTTATCGCGGTTGGCCCGTAGTGTCGCCTGTTTTATAACCTAGTTATGTGCTGTTAGCTGTTATGTGAGGCGCATAGGGCAACCTCACATACAATCACAGTTTAAAGTAACACTATTGGTTTTATTTCGAGGCTGCTTTGCTCGTCTGAGAGCCAAACATCACCATCTTGTACTGTGATGTTAAGCTGCATATTGCGTTTGGCCATATTGGCCAATTGTTGAGTTGCTTGCGAAGGCAGTGAAATAACAGATAAATTTCTTTGCTGATTGAGTTTTGGTGCGTTTTTTTGCCACCAGATATCTTGAGCGCCTTCTCCGTAGGCGTACACGATGACCTTTTTGGCGCGACCGAGCGCTTTTTTGAGACGCTTTTCATCAGGCAAACCTAGCTCAATCCATAATTCGATTTCACCTGAGTAGTTTTTATGCCAAATCTCAGGCTCATCATCAGCACATAGGCCTTTAGTGAACTCTAAATTTTCACATGCATTGAGTGCATAAGCGAGCACTCGAATCATCAAGCGTTGCTCTGTTTCTGATGGATGCTGCGCGAGTGTAAGGCTGAGATCTTGGTAGTTGTGGGTATCCATATCACTTAAGGTGACATGTGCTTTGATTATGGTTGCTTTTAGAGCCATGATTGCTGGTTATTTTAAAAATTTTGCCAAGTATACCTGAATAAAGGTGACGGGGCTTGCTTTGGCCAGCTAAAATAGCAGCGAATTTATACTGAGGAGTAAACAATGGCGATCCAATGGTTCCCTGGCCACATGAATAAGGCCCGCAACGAAATTAAAGAAATCATGCCGCAAATGGATGTGATTATCGAAGTTCTCGATGCGCGTATTCCTTACAGTAGTGAAAATCCAATGGTGACAGCACTACGTGCTGATAAACCAGTGATTAAAATATTAAATAAAGCAGATCTTGCTGATCCTAAGCTTACTCAAGCTTGGATGACTTACTTTGAGCAAGAAAATGGCGTCAAAGCGATTGCTTTTGGCCATGACAAAGCTGCTGAAGTACACAAAATAAACGAAATCTGTAAAAAGTTAGTTCCGCATAAAGTGGGTGCAGATAAGCAAATAAAAGCCATGATTATGGGGATCCCCAATGTTGGGAAATCGACATTGATTAATACCCTTGCTGGGCGTATTGTTGCAAAAACAGGTAATGAACCTGCGGTGACAAAAGCGCAGCAACGTATAAAGCTTGAAGATGGCATCATGTTGTATGACACACCAGGGATGTTATGGCCAAAAGTAGAAAACGAAAATTCTGGCTACCGATTAGCAGCAACAGGTGCCATTCGTGATACGGCCATTGAGTACGAAGACGTAGCAAGTTACACCGCTGAATATTTGCTTGTTACTTATCCTGAGCTATTAAAACAGCGTTATAAAATTGATGAGTTGCCAGAGCAAGATTGGCAGTTTGTTGAAATGGCAGGTAAAAAGCGCGGTTGTATCCGTCAAGGTAACCAAGTTGATACACATAAAATGTCTGAAATTCTGATTAATGAATTGCGAGATGGCATTATTGGCCGTATCACTATGGAAACGCCGGCGATGCGTGACGAAGAAGAAGTGATGGTCGCGCAGTTGCGAGCAGCAGCAGAGGCAAAAAAAGCAGCAAAAGAACAAGAGAAAAAGGAGCGTCGTGCTCGAGCACGTAAAAATCGACGCTAAATGTTTAGCCAGCCACTGCTGGCATTCGTTTTTATTATGATGAAGGAACGGCACATGAGCAGAGCAACGGGTGTTGTGATGTGTGTTTTAATGGCAAGTTTAGGGATAAGTGGTCAAGTAACTGCCGGTGATATTTTTAAATGGACAGATGAGAAAGGCGTAGTGCATTTCTCTGATCGTCCTCACGACAGCAAAGCGGTGAAAGTTGAATTAAAAGTGGCCAATGTCTCTAAATCAAATTCAACAGAATCACTCGGGCTTAGCGATGTGAGCCAAGCAACTAAATCACCTGCAGGGGCCGAAACTGTGAGTCAGCAATGCCAGTCAATTCAACAAAAAATGACGCAGTTGGCGCAAAATAAACAAGCGGAATTTGATAGTGTTAAAACGCTGTTTAATGAGCAATTAAAGAAAAAGCTCAAAGAACTTGGTTGTTAAGGAGTGCCAGATGGCATTATGTTTGGAGCGCAGCACTCAATTACGTCAAGATTTATGGCAAATTACTACCGCAGAGACATCCCATTTCGCGTTTAATTGTTATGTGATTGCCGCACAAAAAACAGCCTTGATCCACACTGGAAAGCCGTCTCAATTTTCGGCGACTCTTTCATTGCTTAAAGAGATATTAGCCGGTAAAACACTGGATTATGTGTTGTTTTCTCATGTTGAGGCGGATGAATGTGGTGCGCTCGCTGCTTTGCTGCAGGCTTATCCGCAATGTCAGGTGGTATGTAATAAAGTCGCAGCGATCTCGTTGAAAGAGATGTTGCACCAACCTCCTCTTATTCTTGATGATCAACAAACGTTGAATTTGGGTGCTTATCAACTTCGTTTAATTAACACACCTCATTTTCCCCATAATTGGGATGGCCATTTGTGGTATGAAACACAGCAGCAATGGTTGTTTAGTTCTGATTATTGTAGTTTAGGTGGCATCCACCCAGCTGTGGTTGAAGAACCATTAGCTGATGAGATGCTCACATTTATGCAGCAAGGTGGTTTTATTGCCCATGGTGGCAGTGTGAGTAAAGTTACTCAGCAATTAGCGCAACTTCCAGTCTCTTTAATTGCCACTATGCATGGACCTGCGACTCAAGGAGGAGCGTGCAATCAATTATTACGCAGCCTTCATAATGCTTGGCTCGACAGAGGGCAGGCAGAACTTAAAGCAATCACTTATTTGTAAAATAACCCGTCCACTCAAAAATCTTTATCTACAGACAAAAATGAAAAGTGATTATTTGATAGGCATAAAAAAAGCCCGTTAGGGCTTTTTGGTTTCATATCTACCGTCACCGATATGAGCAATGTAGCAAGTAAATAGGTTGGCCACCGTAATTTATGGCTCAGGGGCGATAGAGACAAAGGCTACAGTGGCCTAATCAGTTAACGTACTGTTGGACGTCTTCTAGGGTCGAGAAGTTGGTTTAGTCAGTTGTGTTACGTCGTTAACTGTCTTGTTGAGATTGATTATCAATTAGAAACTTATTCAGGTCAATACCTTTTTGATAATAATTCTCATTTTTTTTTGTGGTTTTATTTTAGGTAAGGTTGAGGCAGTAATGTGAATTGTTTTAATACCAACAAAACTGGGTAATTGGGTGAGACAGTATCTTTTCAGCTTCTACTTGGTTGAAGAGTCATTTTTTAGACATAAAAAAAGCCCGTTAGGGCTTTTTGGTTTCATATCTACCGTCACCGATATGAGCAATGTAGCAAGTAAATAGGTTGGCCACCGTAATTTATGGCTCAGGGGCGATAGAGACAAAGGCTACAGTGGCCTAATCAGTTAACGTACTGTTGGACGTCTTCTAGGGTCGAGAAGTTGGTTTAGTCAGTTGTGTTACGTCGTTAACTGTCTTGTTGAGATTGATTATCAATTAGAAACTTATTCAGGTCAATACCTTTTTGATAATAATTCTCATTTTTTTTTGTGGTTTTATTTTAGGTAAGGTTGAGGCAGTAATGTGAATTGTTTTAATACCAACAAAACTGGGTAATTGGGTGAGACAGTATCTTTTCAGCTTCTACTTGGTTGAAGAGTCATTTTTTAGACATAAAAAAAGCCCGTTAGGGCTTTTTGGTTTCATATCTACCGTCACCGATATGAGCAATGTAGCAAGTAAATGGGTCGACTCCTGTTACGAATGGTTCAGGGGCGTTAGAATTCTTCGTAACAGTCGCCAGGCAGTTAACGTACTGCGAAACGTCTTCCAGGGTCGAGAAAGAGATTTAAATAAGTGAAGCATCTCGTGCTTTAATGAGATTGATTATTAATTAGATTAAATCAGAGGTCAATACTTTTTTGATAATAATTATCATTTAGATCTTTTGAGTGAAAAATAGTACAACTCTGTTTAGTTCGTCATAAATGTTTAACACTCACTCGGTAAAGTACTCTCAAACAAAGCGAGTCGACTTCACGTTTTACTCACTCAGTTTGCAGATATACCCCTGAATGACCCTTAAGTAATTTAGCCAGCATCTTGCTGGCTTTTTTTATGCCATTTTCTATTGAACCTTATTTTAGTGAAACTTATTTTGGTAAAACTAAGGTGGATGTTTGGGAAAAAAAGGGATAGTTTGTCTTAATTGTAGCGACATCTTTTATGTAACAATTTATCAGATAGTGGGACATCCGAACAAAATTTGTTTATAGTTCAAGCACATTTAAAATGGAGTTTGGCACTATGAAAAAAGCCCTGATTGCAACCGCTGTTATTGCCGCAGGCGTAACGGCTTACCTATACCAACAAGATTCAACATCATCAAATCATGCACAAGTGCCGCAAGTATCAGAGCTTGCTTATGTTCCTGCTGATACTTTGTTTTTTGCTGGTCAGTTGACCCGTTTTCCGGTCAAACAGTACTTAACGTATTTTTCACCAAGTTATCCTGACGATTTATCTGCTGAGTTAGAGCTCGAGTTAGGTCAGTCGAAGGAACCTGCAGCTCGCTTTATTGCTAGTTTATCTCGTCAATATGCACAAGCTGTCGCATCACCTGACCAGTTTGTCGAGACATTTGGTTTAGCAGATCAAATGAAAGGTTTGTTTTATATGGTTGGACTGCTGCCGGTGCTTCGCTATGAAATTGCTCAACCTGACGCTCTGTGGAAAATGCTTGAAAAAGCTGAGCAAGAATCAGGTTTGGTTGCGAAAAAAGAGCAGTTAAAAGGCGTGGATGTCACTAAATATACTCTTATAGCAGAAAATGACGCTGAGTTAGAGTTAGTTGTTTCCGTTAATAATGGTTGGGCAACGATTACGGCGAATACGAACTTCAACCAGCCGGCTGATTTATTACAAGCACTTGCGATTGAAAAGCCAGTACAGTCTTTAGCGCAAACAGATACTTTGCAGACCATGACAACTCAGCATCAGTTTGATGCTAAATATCTTGGTTTTGTGAACCATGTCGCGCTTATTAATGGTTTAACAGGCAAAGATGATAATCAATTTAGTCAAATGCTTAACCAACTAGGCGGCAATGAAATTGACGTTGAAATGGCAGAGCTGCGTACTGAGGCGTGCCAAAATGATTTTGCAGATATTGCCAATCACTGGCCACGTACGGCGTTCGGCACACAGAAAATGGTTATCACCAATGAAAGTGTTGAGTTGAACGCGAAAATGGTAATCGAAAGCAATAGCACTGTTTTAAAAGCGCTTGCGAGCATGCGTGGGTTTTTACCTGATTTTACCACTAGCGCACAAAACAAAATTGCCAGTATTGCGTTTGGTATTGATGCTGCAAAACTATCTCCTGCAGTGACGTCGATATGGACCGATTTTACTGAGGCTACTTATCAGTGCGAACCACTTGTTTCGGCACAGCAGCAGATCAAACAAACAAACCCAATGATGTTGACGATGGCAACCAGTATGGCAACAGGAGTCAAAGGTGTCAGTTTGTCATTACTTGATTTTGCCTTAAGTGAGCAACAAGGCCAGCCAAATATTGATAAGCTCGATGGTATCGTGACTATTTCTGCGGCTAATCCGGTCGCGCTATTTAATAGTGTGAAAAGTTTCTATCCACCTTTGATGGACGTTAAATTACCCGCAGATGGTTCGAGTATTAAATTGGAACAATACATCGACTTACCATTACAGTTGAGCCAGTCGCTTGAATTAGCTGTAAAGGGCGAACACTTAGTGTTGTATCGTGGTCAGCAAGCTCAAACATTGGCTGATTCATTAACGAATCAAGCGCTCGATACGAATGGATTTAGTAATTTGGCTGTTGATTATCAGGCATTCTTTAATCCTGTATTCCAGTTTTTAGAAACAACGGGTGAAACCATTCCGCCTGAATTGGAAATGCTAAAAGAAGCCAATATGCAGCTTTATTTTAATACGGACTTTAGCACTAAGGGCATTGAGTTCAGCAGTGAACTACGAACAAATAGCCTATAACTGTTGATTTCTGTGTTTCATATATTAAAAAAGGCCTGTTAGCTTACTAACAGGCCTTTTTTAATATATGAAACACAGAGTGAAAGTAAATTTAAAAAAGGAAGGTCTGCTACGTTCAAGGACAATTAATTTGGCTTGTTAAATAATCATTTTAGGCTATTAATTAAGGCTGTATTTAATTGTTTATTAGATGAAAAATTGCTACTAGCTGTTTGGTTAAGTTAAGGGAATCTTATGTACAAGAGTGTTTTATTTGCCATTACGATTGTGAGCTTATTTCCATTACTGGCTGGCGCTAAAACCTTGTCTATACAAGTTCAAGACCAAGACAAACAACCACTAGAAAATGCAGTTATTTGGGTTGAACAAAGTGAAGAGGAGTTCATTGCATCTCAACCTGCAAAGTTACAACCTTTTATTATGGATCAGATAAATAAGCAGTTTGACCCTTATGTGTTAGCTGTGCCTATGAACAGCGATGTGATGTTTCCAAATTCAGATTCAATCAAGCACCATGTGTATTCCTTTTCTGCGGCGAAACCTTTTGAATTAAAATTGTATAAAGGGTCGAATCATCAACCGTTAGTGTTCAATAAATCTGGCGTTGTGGAGCTAGGTTGTAATATCCATGACTGGATGCTGGGTTATATTTTAGTGGTGCAAAGTCATATTTTGGCTACATCAGACCAAAATGGCTTAGTCACACTTGAACAAACGAATAACGCAACTGAGTTGAAGGTATGGCATCCAAGATTTGAAAATAAGCAACTGCCGCTCACTTATACTATTGATAACTCAAAAACAGAGCAAATAATCACAATTACGCAGCCTTTGCTGCCAGACTTACGCCAATATAGACAGACTGACAAATTTGATGCCTATGAATAAACGTAGCCAATCTTTACAGGTAAAAATATTAACTCTGTTTGTATTTTTACTGATCTCAGTGCTTGCTGTTGCGATGGCGACAGTGCTTGGACAGACCTATCAACACTCTCAACAGCAACTTGAGCAACGCATGGCGACGTCGGCTAATGTTGTACGGTTTAAGTTTGTTGCTGATGCGGATGTTTTACTACGATCTTTAAATACATTGGTTAAAGATTTTTCAGTTAAGCAGTTAATAGCAAGTGGTGCTGATGATCCAGCTTCTTTAGAGTCAGCACTTAGTAATCATAAACGGCGCTTAAAAGCGGATTTTGCACTGGTGCTAAACCAAGATCAAAAAATCATAGCAGGGACGACAGAATTTACACAAGATGCTGATTTTGATTTTGATTTATCTAACTACAGTGATCATCAGATCAGATTGATTGAGCTGGCAAATCACTACTACCTGACAAAAATAGCCCCAGTAAAGTTTGTTGAAAGTGCCAGTGGCGTTAATGCGTGGATGGTGATGGGGATCAATATTGATAGCCTTGTTAATGAGCGCATTGTTGAGCTTGCAGGATTTAACGTCAGTGTGGTTTTAGCGCCTCAAAAGGCAAATTATTTAGCTTCTACGATGGCGAAAGATAATTATCAAAACTTAATTGAGAGCGGCTTGAGCTTTAATGATGAGGTAGCGTCATTTGACTTGGCAGAGCAAAAGTTTGTTGCAGGCCTATTTGAACTGGGGTTTGTGAAAGATCAAAGGCTCTACATGTTGTTAACGACAGACAAGGCTCATGCATTTGTTTCGTTTAACACTTTGATTGTGCAATTATCAGTACTGATTATTTTTTCTGTGATACTGGCGTTTATAGCTGCATTTTTTGTCTCTAAAAGTGTGACTAAGCCTCTCACTTCTTTAATGAAAATCGCGGAGAATATTCAAAAAGGCGATTACAGCAACTCGTTGCCAGAGTCATCAACCCGTGAGGTTGACTCATTATCGTTGGCACTTAATACCATGCAGCACAGTATTGAAGAGCGTGAAGTGGAAATTAACCAATTAGCGTATTTTGATAAATTAACTGAGCTTCCAAATCGTAACCATTTTGTATCGCACTTAAATAAAGTTATTGCAGAGCACCAACAACAAGGATTGACCCTTGCTGTGTTGCAGCTAGACCTTGATCGGTTTAAAGAAGTGAATGATACGTTAGGCCATGCCTTTGGGGATGCGTTACTCAAAGTTGTGGCAAAAAGGCTGCAAACCTTTGTGTACCCACACGCTTTCATTGCACATTTTGCTGCTGATGAATTTGGTCTAATTTTGCCTGATATCGATGTTCATCAATTAGATAGTGTTATTGGGCAGTTTGAAAAGTTATTTACATGGTCATTTAGTGTTGATGATGTGGCGTTGGATATCGACGCGAGTTTTGGGGTGTCTCTTTACCCTGAACACGGCGATACATCGGGTAAATTGTTGCAGTGCACAGATATTGCGATGCATGCATGCAAAGGCAAACATGTTCATCATGTGGTGTACTATCCGCAATTAAACAAACATTCCTTGTTACGTTTGAGCTTGATGTCTGAGTTACGCAGCGCTATTAACGATGATCAATTGGAATTGTTTTATCAACCAAAGCTTGACCTTATCCAGCAAAAAATCGTCAGTGTTGAATGTTTAGTTCGTTGGCATCACCCAGAGCATGGCTTTATTCAACCCGATGATTTTATTCCATTAGCGGAGCAAAGTGGCCATATACGGGCATTGACAGAATGGGCCATAGACACAGCATTAAAGCAAAAAAAATTATGGTTAAAGCAAGATATTGATGTGCAGATGGCAGTGAATATCTCCGCCGTTGATTTAATCGACTTAAAACTGCCCGCATATGTGGCGCAATTGATGACACGTTATGGGTTACAGCCCAATGCCTTAAAGCTCGAAGTGACCGAAAGTGCAGTCATGGCCGAGCCAGAACAGGCATTGCGTGCGTTATGTATGTTAAATCAAATGGGCATTAAGTTATCGATAGATGATTTCGGCACAGGGTTTTCTTCAATGGCGCAGCTCAAAAAAATGCCATTGGATGAGCTTAAAATAGATAAATCATTTGTTTTAGACCTCAATCATGACGAAGACGATGAAGTGATTGTGAAATCAACCATTGAATTGGCGCATAACCTGTCGTTGTCGGTTGTCGCTGAAGGGGTTGAAGATTTAGCGACCTTGAATAAATTGTCTGCATTTGGTTGTGATACTGCACAAGGGTATTTTATTGCTAAACCGATGACAGTTCAGAGTTTTAATGATTGGTGGGATCCTATTGAGTTAATTAAGCAAATTTCTCAAGGAGAGTAAGGTGCGATTACGAAAGCTTAGCTATGGGGGTTTATTGGCATTAAGCGTCAATTGTATTGCTGCCGATATATCAGGTTTAATGCAAGTTCGATATAACCAAACCGATAATCCAAAGTCTTGGTTGTATCAAGGGACTGGCGGGTATCGTTATGATGATAAACGCAGTGGGGTCAGTATTGGCCAAGCGTTATTAAATATTGAGCAGGATTTTGATGGTGGGCTGACAGGTCATGCTGTTGTTAATTATAACGATGATCCTAAAGCTAGCATTGGGTTCACACAAGCGTATTTTAAATATAAGCCGCTCAGCAACACACGCTACAAATGGCAGCTACAAACAGGGTTATTTTATCCGAGAATGTCATTAGAAAATCCTGATATTGCTTGGTTATCACCTTATACCTACAGCAACTCGGCGATAAACTCGTGGTTAGGTGAGGAAATAAAAACGATTGGTGCAGAGCTTGAAATCAGTCGTCCGGGCAGGCAATTTGCCAGTGCACATAGTTTTAATTTTGTTGCTTCAGTGTTTAAAGGCAACGATCCGGCTGGTACTTTACTGGCTTGGCGAGGATTTGCGATTCATGACCGTCAAACCAGTTTAAATGAAGTCATTCCATTTGCAGAACTACCGAGTTTTAAAGATTCGCCATTGCATTTACAAGCAAGCAATGTCAGGCCATTTGAAGAAATCGATGGTCGATTTGGTGCATATGTTGGCGTACATTGGGACTATTTTAAGCAGTCGCAATTACGTGTGTATTATTACGATAATAACGGCGATCCTAGTGTGGTTAATACACGTACAGGTCAATATTCGTGGGATACCAAATTTACCTCAGTGGCTTGGCAATATAAGTTTAATCAGCAATGGCGGCTGATCACCCAAGCCATGATAGGCAATACCGCGATGGGAAAAAATCGCGGGGTGGATACAGATTTTAGCGCTTACTATGTGTTAATGAGTTATCAACATAATGCACATCGAGTCAGTGCGCGCTTCGATGATTTTTCGGTGACTGAGCGAGATCATTGGCCGTGGGATCCAAATGACAGTGATGGGCAATCTTGGACGCTTGCTTGGCGATATAATCTAAAAGAAAATTGGCAGGTAGGATTGGAAATTAGCGTATTAGATACGTTTGTTGAAAACCGCAATTTATGGGCGTGGCCACAAAACGAATCACAACAGCAATGGCAAGGTAATATTCAATACCGCTTTTAAAATAAAAAACGCAGCATCAGCTGCGTTTTTTATAATGCACTTAGGTTATTTATTAAACGCGCGCTTCATAAAGCCTGGTGTGGAGAGAGCTCCGTGGTGAATACCGGCATTATAATACTCAGTTTCAAATGGTGCTTGTTGGGCATCACCTTCACGAAAGCTTGCGAACTTTTCATCTTTACGAGCCAAAGTGACAGACCAGAGACCGGATGGGTAGATTGGCTGTGGGAATGGCAGAGTTTGCAAATCAACAAACCCAACATCCAGCATTGCTTGGCGCATCTCAACTAATAAAGGCATGTGCATCAAAGGAGATTCACTTTGTTGTACTAATATTCCGCCTGAACGCAATGCTTTTAAACAGCTGGTATAAAAGGCATGGTTAAACAAACCTTCACCTGGCCCAACTGGATCCGTTCCATCGACAATAATTACATCAATTGATTCTGGCGCGGCTTCTGCCATGTATTTAATACCGTCGTCGAACATCACTTCTGCACGTGGATCAGCATTTGATTCGCACAACTCAGGAAAGTACTTAAGTGACATTTCAGTCACGACTTCATCAATATCAATTTGATGAGCAGTTTCAATACTTGGGTGTTTAAGGACTTCGCGTAATGTACCGCAGTCGCCGCCACCAATGATCACGACATTTTTAGGATTCGGATGGCTATACAATGCAGGATGGCTGATCATTTCGTGATAAAAAAAGTTTTCGCGAGTTGTGACCATAGTGCAGCCATCAATAATCATTAAATTACCGAAGTCTGTGGTGTCATACATTTCTACTTTTTGAAATGGAGATTGCTTTTCATCGAGCTTTTTGTTGATACGCAAAGAAAATGCGCTGCCATCACGGTCACTGATTTCAGTGAACCATTTATCTTGGTCTAAGTTAGCCATGTCGTTATCACTATGGTGGTGGTAAAAATTGCGGCAATTTTGCCAGTGCTTGCCAATGAGCTCAATCAAATTTTAGTCAAAATTGAAATTAGTCGTAATTTATTGTGTAAAAGATTCGATTTGTAGAGATTAGGAATAAATTAGAGGGGATTTTCATTGGCGTGATTTTTGTTATCCGCTTAAAATGCCTCGATAACGAATTTAACGATAGAGACTGCCATGACTTGGGGTTCAGAAAAAGCAAAAGCAACGTACAATGTTGCTCATTGGAGTGAAGGATATTTTGACGTTGATGCATCGGGGCACTTAGTTGCTTATCCTGACCGAGATCAAAGTAAAAATGGGATTTCATTTCATACCTTAACTGAACAATTCAAAGAGCAAGGTCTTACATTACCGGTATTGGTACGTTTTACTGACATCTTACAAAATCGGGTCGATAACTTAGTTGGCGCCTTTGATCAAGCCAAAGCGGCGCGTGATTACCAAGGTGTGTATACGGCAGTGTATCCGATTAAGGTGAATCAGCAGTATTCAGTAGTTAAAAAGCTGATTGACCACCCAAGTAACAAAGTCGGATTAGAGGCTGGGTCAAAACCAGAACTAATGGCCATTTTAGGCGTTGCGCAGCGCCCGTTAACAATTGTGTGTAATGGTTATAAAGATAGCGAATTCTTACGCCTTGCATGTATTGGGCAAGCGATGGGCCATCAGGTCAATATTGTGGTGGAAAAATTATCAGAATTAACCACTTTATTGAGTGAAATTGATGACTTAGGGGTCGAACCTTCGATTGGTATTCGCATTAAGCTAAATTCCGTCGGAAAAGGGAAATGGCAAAATACCGGCGGCGAAAAAGGCAAGTTTGGTTTAACTGCAGGGCAAGTTTTGTCGGCTGTTAACACATTAAAAGCGGCGGGTAAGCTGCATCTTATGCAGCTAGTGCATTTTCATATTGGTTCTCAAGTGGCTAATATTCGCGATATTCATCGCGCGCTTCGAGAATGTGCTCGTCATTTTGCTGAGCTGTCGCAAATGGGCGTTCCTTTGACAATCGTCGATGTCGGTGGCGGACTAGGGGTTGACTACGAAGGGTCTAGCTCTCGCAGTGCGTGCTCAATGAATTACAGTGTTGCGGAGTATGCGCGTAATGTGGTCGGGGCATTTGCAGATGTGTGTGAACAAAATAATTTGCCTCATCCAAATATTATTACTGAGTCTGGCCGTGCGCTGACTGCACATCATGCTGTGTTGATCACGGATGTGATTGATATCGAAAAAGCACCTAAAGAGATGGCTCCAACGCCTCCTGCAGCAGATGCTGCGGCGATTTTGACAGAAATTTGGCATAGCTTTAATCAAATTAGCCCACGTATGGCGATTGAAACCTACCATGATGTGATGCACTTGTTCAGTGAGGCTCATGGGCAGTATGTGCACGGCCTATTAAGTTTGAATGATTGGGCACAAGTAGAGTTGCTGTATTTCAGTACGTTACATAAAGTCAGAGCTCAATTAGATGTCAATTCTCGCTCGCACCGAGAAGTACTCGATGATTTAAACGAAAAGCTCGCAGATAAACTATTTGTGAACTTCTCGTTGTTCCAATCAATGCCTGATGTGTGGGGGATTGAGCAATTGTTCCCTATTATGCCTATCGAAAACTTAGATCAGCCTCTGACTCAGCGTGCAATCTTACAAGATATAACCTGTGATTCTGATGGGCAAATCAGAGAGTATGTTGATGGTGCGGGTATTGAGTCGAGCTTACCTATGCCGCAATACACTCCGGGTCAGCAGTACCATATTGGTATGTTTATGGTCGGGGCATATCAAGAAATTTTAGGTGATTTACATAATTTGTTTGGTGATACAGATTCGGTGCATGTTGAGTTAACAGAGCAAGGTTATCAGCTGACTTCGGCGATTAAAGGCGACAGTGTGGCAGATGTGTTGAAGTTTGTTCACTTTGATGCCAAGAAACTCGAAACAGCCTATGCCAAGCAAATTGATAAACTTGCAATTAGTTCGTCCATTAAGCAGCAGTATTTAGATGAATTAAAACTGGGCTTGAGCGGTTACACCTATTTTGAGGATTGATGTTGATACTATTTAGAAAGTCGACATGGGTTTTATAGATACCAATAAGGGTTAACTGGCATTGAGTCGTTAGCCCTTTTTTAAATCGGCGAGTTTGCTGTGTGTTTAACCGCATTCTTATTAGGGTTGTTTATTCGCAATTTACCTTTAAATGGGTATAATAAGCTGTTTTTTTAGGCGCTATTATTTAGTTATTTCATCAAGGAGCGAGTAGTGGCTGTTGTGCTCTCCAGTTTCAGAATCATCATTGCAGGCATGTTTTATTGCCTTAATACCTTAGTCTGGGTCGGCCCCATTTTTTTATGTGGACTCTTAAAGTTAATTCCAATTAAGCCGTGGCAAAAAGCCATGAGTTGGCTCGCTAAAAGCTGCGCGAGTTTTTGGGTTGGCTGTAATAGTGTTATCCAAAATATTTTCACTCCCTTTACGTTATCAGTGAGCGGGCTTGAGAGTCTAAAAAAGAAAGATTGGTATTTAGTGATTGCTAATCATCAAAGCTGGGTTGATATTTTGGTCATGCAGCGGTTATTACACAAGCGGATCCCATTTTTGAACTTCTTTTTGAAGCAAGAATTAATCTATGTGCCGTTTCTTGGTTTGGCGTGGTGGGCGCTCGATTTTCCATTTATGAAACGCACCAGCAAAGCACAATTGAAGAAAAACCCAGCCTTACGTGGCAAAGACATGGAAACTACCCGTAAAGCCTGTGAAAAATTTAAAGAAACGCCAGTCAGTATAGTGAATTTTGTCGAAGGCACTCGCTTTACAAAGAAAAAACATCAAAGGCAAAACAGTCCATTCAACTACTTACTAAAACCCAAAGCTGGCGGTGTGGCATTTGTGATGCAGGCAATGGGGGAGCAATTAGCGCAAGTGGTTAATATTACGATTCATTATCCGCAAGGCATTCCTACTTTTGTTGATTTTTTGGCTGGCCGAGTGAAAGAAGTGCAAGTGGCCGTTAATGTCATGCCTGTCTCAGAGCATTTTATTGGTGATTACATCAATGACAATGAATTCAGAGTTAAATTTCAGCAAGAGTTAAATCAGATTTGGCAAGAGAAAGATCAGCAAATCAACCGTTTGGCTCATAAGGAACAAGCTTAATGCTGGCGCGTTGGTTACCAGCTCCTTTACTGGCTTGTGTTGTTTTTTTGGGCTTATTGATGAACTTGGTGGTGTGGGGGTTAATTGTTTTCACACTCGGGTTAATCAAGCTGGTGTTTCGCGTGCGACCTGTTAGTGTGTTATTGCACTTGGCGTATAAAGGTTGGTGTATTGGCAATGCGTGGGCAATAAAAGCGGCCTGTACAGAGTTGCATGTGAATGTAAAAGGGACTTTAAAAGCAGATGCTTGGTATCTGTTAATCGCCAATCATCAGTCTAGTTTAGATATTGTGTTATTAACGGCGTTAGGTCAATTGCCTGCACCGAAGTTTTTTTTAAAAGATGAGCTGAAGTTTGTGCCTTTTGTAGGCATGGGGGCGTGGGCGATGGACATGCCATTTATGAAACGCGTCAGTAAAGAAAAGCTGGCGAAAAACCCAAAACTAAAAGGCATGGATGTTGAACGGACCAAACAAAGTTGTCGTTACTTTCGCACGCATCCCACCACCATCATTAATTTTGTCGAAGGTTCTCGTTTCTCTGCACAAAAACATGCGCAACAGCAAAGTGAGTTTACCCATTTACTGCGCCCTAAAGCAGGCGGTATTGCGTTTGCGTTAGAAGTATTGGGGTCACAATTTGATGCTATGCTCAACACTTCAGTTGTATATACAGGTGTATCTGGTTCGATTTTGAATGATTTTTTTACGGGTAAATTGTCATCGATTCAGGTTGATATTGACGTGATGCCGATAGATACGAGTTTGATTGGCGATTATCAAAGCGATCGACAATTTCGTATGGAGTTTCAAGACAAGCTGAATCAAATATGGCATGCAAAAGATCAGCATATTGCTCAAATGAAGCGACAACCGCAGCCACAGTTCCACAGTAAAATGGACGAAAGTGCGACTTAGGAGAATGGAGTGAGTCAATTAAAAGCAACGCTGTCAGATTGGATTGAGCCAGTGAGTCATGCGTCAGTAATCACTGATGTTGCAGCAACCTGTATTGGTTTGATGAGCCTAGTGGTTATTTATTTATTTGCTAAGCGCTTATTTTTACCGAGTATTCAACGTGTTGTTATTTATCTGTCGCCTAACAAGGCAGGCAGCCTTCGGCCGTTACTCGATAAATTTAATGGTCGGCTTGCGGTGATGCTCTGCTGTGTGATTTATTTAAGTACTCTTACGCTGGTTTTTCCTTTTTCTGAGTTTGTGATTGATTTAATGCGCTTTGCTGGCCAGTTAGTGATGTTGATTTATGGCGGGTTGATTTTTAGTGCACTCATTAATATTTTGGGTGGTATATACAACCAGTTAGATTTCGCTAAAGATGTTCCTATTCAAGGGGTTATACAGCTTATTAAGCTGATGACTTTTATTGTCGTCGCTGTTTTATCTGTTAGCTTGGTTATGGATAAGTCACCTACTTATATTTTATCTGGGTTTGGTGCGCTTGCAGCTGTGTTGCTACTGGTGTTTAAAGACACTATTTTAGGCTTTGTGGCGAGTATTCAAATTGCAGCAAATAGATTGGTGACTCACGGTGATTGGATTCAGTTTGACCAATATGGCGCCGATGGTGAAGTCGAAAGTTTAGGCCTTAACACTGTTAAGGTCCGTAATTGGGATAAAACCATCACCAGTATTCCAACCTATGCGTTAATTGCCCATTCGTTCAAAAATTGGCGCGGCATGCAAGAATCAGGTGGCCGAAGAATTAAGCGTTCACTCAATATTGATATGCATACGATTGGTTTGGTTGATAATGTGGTGATGGAACGATTACAGCAACAGCCAGTATTTGCTGATTTTTTAGCACAAACTGATGTCAGTTCGGTAGGACTGACCAATGTCACCCTCTTTCGTCAGTATGCAGAGTTCTATTTGAAGCAGCATAGTGCGTTGAATCACACTATGACATTAATGGTTCGTGAGCTTCAGCCAACTGCGATGGGTTTACCCGTTGAGTTTTATTGCTTTAGTGATGATCAGCGTTGGATACCCTATGAGCATCTTCAAGCGGCCATAATCGACCATTATTTAGCTGTGCTGCCTTTGTTTGGCTTACGGCCTTTTCAGCATCTAACGGGCGGTCTTGCTCAGTCTGACAGTTAATGTCTAAATGTGTGTTGCTAGGGGCTGTTGATCTTTCGTGGTTAAATTTTGTTCGAGATAAAAGCGTTTTTATCACGGCGAGAAGTGTGTAGCCTAGTCATTCTAAGCAAATACTGCTCAACAAAGAGAAATACGCTTTTAGCCGAACCCTTCGGGCAGCGTTTGTTGGGTCTTTCTACTGCGTTATCGCTTTTTCGTGTAGCTCGCTACACCACAAAAGCGCTGTCTTGTATAAATACCCAACAATTCGCTGCAAAAATCATCACGAAAGATCAACAGCCCCTAGAGTTTGTTGGCTAATTTATTCTGTATCCAGATTATTTAACGAACCGTCAGTACGACTGTATTGTCTGAGTAATCTAGCAGCGCATGCTGATTAAAAAACTGTGGGTATTGCTTACTGAGTTTGCGTTTAATGACTCGGGGGTAACTGTACACCCCACTAATTGAAAGGCTCCACTGATGCTGGTCGCGCGCAAATTTCACATGCAGGGGTTGGTCGATTTTCCGATTCAGCAGGTAACATAAATGGTAAATGCACAGAGGCGGCACTTCAATATCTGCAATTAATTGCTCATCAATTTCTTCAATAAAAATATCACCAGCATCGGCTAAATGTTGCATAAAGTGCACGGCATTAAGCTCATCCTTTAAATGAACTTCGTCTTGTTTGCTTGCTTTGAGTTTATAGCGTAATAGCTCAGCTAAGTCGGTAATTGAATCACAAGCTGCATCGCGATCGGTATCCATCAGCTGTTCTATTTTATCTAAGCTTTGGTAGAGCAACTGCGGTTGGATTTGCTGGGTGAGTAATTTGAGATTCATTTCTTGGTATTGTGATTCTAGGCGGCCGCGTTCTCGGGCACTTAAAGCGAGCCGATAGCCAATAACCCAAATTATATTAAGTAAAATATTCAACCCAAACAAGCTGCCAAATAAACTACTTTGCGATTTGTTGTCTGTTTCCCAAATCAGGCTTAATAGATAAAGAGGCGCCGTTGCAGCCAATGAGGTTAATGTCAATGCGACAAAAAATGACACTATATGTCGGTGAGCGATTTTTTTTATTATGGTCCTTGCAACAAAATGCCAACAGGCTAAACAAATCGATACATAGATAACCCAATCATGGGTGTAGATAAAAATCTTACTTGGCTCGACCACCGCCAATGAGATGAGCGGGAACGTACACACCAGCAAAAAAATCACGGCTTGTGCTAGCCAGTAGTCGGTCATTCTAGTCATGTTTTTTCACCGAGAAAGGAATTACTAACGAGACTTTGTAACAGGCTTCATCAATAATCTGCGAAGACAATTTACTGTTTTTTCCATAAATAAGGTCGAGTCGTTGGGATAAATTGGCAAGTCCGGTTTTAGTTCCATCTGCTTGATGGCCTGGTTTAATCGGGTTTATTACTTCGACGGTTAATTTTCCGCGATAAACTCGAGCTCGTATGGTGATTTTACCACCATAGATAAGCGGTGTAATGCCATGTTTTATCGCATTTTCGATAAAGGTAAACAAACTCATTGTTGGTAAAATGGCGTTTAATGCTTTTTGATCAACGAGCCAAACCAGCACTAAACGCTCTTCGAAACGCACTTTTTCCAACTCTAAATACAGCTGGCACAGCTCAATTTCCTTTTCGAGTGTTTGTAGATGTTGTTTATTTTCAAAGTGGTGTTTAAACAGTGCTCTAAATTGCCTCAAAAGCGTTTTGGCTTCTTCGGTATCTTCATAAAGCATGCCGCGAATGCTATTGAGCGAGTTAAATAAGAAATGGGGATTTAATTGATAGGTTAAGATATCCAGCTGCTGCTTTTTTAATTGCTTTTTAAGTTGATGCTTGTGCCTAAGTGCTTGGTACTGCAGTAAAATAAGAGCCAATAAACAATAAAAGAGACCATGGACAAACATTTCAGCAAAAAATATCCCGACACCTGTAGAGGTTTCATAGCCTGCTGCTGAACCATTTAAATGAATACCAAAGGAGACCGATGTTTCCTCGTCGTCTTCTTGATTAACTAAGTGCTGGCTGGATGTTGTGGTTTCTAAATCTTGAGCTGCAGTGGGTGAGGTGTCTTTGGTGGATTTTTCTGCGTGTAACTTTAATAAAAATGAACCTGGGGAGCTGATTGTATGAGTATATGTCGCGCTACCAAACCCAGCTAGAAAGCCAAACACAAGAGATAATAAGTAAATGCGCTTTCGACTATTCTTTTTTCTGTACAATAAAAGGTTGAGCGGCAAATAAATTAGCAAACATGGTATAGCCACAACTTGTACAAAGTGGTGTAGAAAACTAACGCATGCACTGGTATTTATATCTTTGAGCGACTCAGGAATACCTATAGTACTCAATGCGAGTAAAAGTGTTAAAGACACTTGAACACAGATTAATACCCGATGCTGGCGAATTAGTTCAAACACGACTTTTCCTGATGACTGCGTTTATCGCTTTTTATTGGTGCAATACAAAGCCCAGTGTAACAAAGGCGAGTACCAAAAACAGTATTTTAACTTTTAAAAATCGTAAACAAATAAAACCAATTAAAACAATCGCTAAATCTAGTGGTTGCTGAACTGAAGAAGTAAATATTGGCTGGTAAAGCGCGGCTAACAATAACCCAACAACGGACGCATTGACCAGTGACATCGCATGAGCAAATCGAGGGTGCTGACTCAGTGTGTGCCAACTTTCACGTACAATTAATAGCAATAAAAAGCCAGGTAAGAAAATAGCTAACGTGGCAAGTGTCGCGACCAATAGCGCATTCGTGGGCTCGGCAATGGCACCTAAATATGTTGCGATACTGAACATTGGGCCCGGTACAGCCTGCGCAGCAGAGTAGGCAACTAAAAAACTGTCCTCAGAGACGTGCGGTACAGCCGCTTGTAAAAGAGGCAAAACGACATGGCCGCCACCAAATACAAATAAGCCTGCATAATAAAAAGAGGCAATTAATTGGCTTAAATCATCCCAAGCGAACAAGGCCGCAGCGCTCAATATTATAAATAATAAAAGAGGGACTTTGTTGGGGCGTAGGGCTTTTAGGCTAATAGGAGACGCGGATTGCTCTTTGCAAGTCACATAACCAAATACGGCTGCACAACATAGGGCTAGTAGCTGCGTTTGTGGATGGGGGATGACCAGAATCATAACGGTGGTTAGTAGGCATACAAGCACTGAAGTTTGAGTGGTGCAAAAATTTTTACCCATAGTGATCACTGCATCGAGCACAACGGCTACAGCAAAAAGCTTTAACCCCGTTGTTGCGGCCAGTAAATAGGCGTTATCGCTATTTGGTACTGTGGCTAAAAAATACAAGAGTAAAAATGAAGGAAGCGTGAACCCTACAAATGCAGCGCAAGCGCCCAGTATGCCGCCTTTATGTAAGCCAATCGCAAATCCGACCTGGCTTGAGCTAGGCCCGGGCAAAAACTGCGATAACGCGATGAGTTGGGCGTATTGTTCGGTGGTTAGCCAACGTTTTTGTTCCACAAACACTTGTTGAAAAAAACCTAAATGTGCTGCAGGGCCACCAAAGCTTGCGCAACCCAGTTTTAAAAATAACCCAAAAATTTTAAGCGTATTCATGAATGCTCTTTTCGCTCAATGTTGTGTAGGTAACATCTTACTTTATTTGCTTTTAATGAAAAGTCGTAAACGTTAATTGTCATAAAAAGAGTCAGCATAGGCAGGCGCTAAATTGTTCCTCATTAACCAGATCCAGATAAAGACAAACACAGGTAAGTGTATTAAAATCAAAATTGACCACAGCGAGTAGTAAAAGGATGTTGGCATTTATCTAGAGGATAATGATTAAGTGATAAACACCTTTATTCGACTTTTTGTAATCTTGTTATTTTTTTGCGGGGCTACGTATGCTCAGCAAAACTTTCCTCAGCGAATTTCTATCGGTATTCATCACGCGCCGCCTTTGTCGTATGCAGACAACCAAGCTAGGCCTTCTGGCTTAATTATTGATATATTAGATGTACTTGCAAAAGAGTTGGATTTTTCTTTGCAGATTATCCCTTGTCCATTCCCAAGATGTTTAAAGATGGTGAAAGAGGGCGAGATCGACTTACTGGGTGAGCTCATTTATACAGAAGATCGAGCGCAAGAGCTTGAATATGTTTATCCGGCTTATATGGTCTTGCATTCATCGTTTGTTTTTTACGCCCTGCATAACAGCGATATAAAAGTCGATAATTATCAACAACTGAGTAATAAACGCATCGCTGTGATGCGAGGTGCCGCTTATTTCCCCAAATTTGATCAAGATAAGGCTTTGCAAAAAGTGCCTTTAGATACAGAGCGGATTGTCGTCGAAATGCTACTTAAAGGGCGGGTTGACTTGGCGATTTCAGTTGAAGCAACCGCAGATCAAAGTATGGGAGTGTTAAATCAACCTTCTCAACGCCTAAAGAAACTGGAATATCGCTATAAAGATGAGATTTTAGGTCATGCAGTGATGTCTAAAAAGTTTGCTGCGAGTCCATTAGCGGACAAATTTAAAATAACTTATCAACGATTTGCACAGCAAGGGCGTTTTGATGAGATCTTAGCTCGATATAACTTGCCAATTATTGCTACGCCCGATGCTTCGCAAAGTGTAAATTAACCTTTTTAGGGATGTTGATCTTTACTGGTTGAATCTTGTTCGAGATAAATACAAATTACGCGTGGCGAGTGTGCAAGTTCACTAGAGCCTATTTTAAACTGCAGTGATTTACTTTTCGAGTACTTGTTGTTCAGAATATCATTTCCCTTTCATTTTCTATTCAGCTTAATTGATTACACTCAGTGACATTAAATTACCTGTTTGCCAAATCAAATTACGGCATAATAGGTCATCACACTTGTATATACATGAGAAAAAACATATGAAACAAGCAACTCTACTCCTCCCAGCAATAATTTTGCCATTAATTTTGAGCGGCTGTGCGTCAACAAATGCAGAAAAAGGGGCCGCAATCGGTGCCGTGACTGGGGCTATCCTCGGAAAATCAACCAGTAATCATAAAGATAAGCGTTTAGTGTATGGTGCTGCAATTGGGGCGATTGCTGGAGCTGCTATTGGTAGCTATATGGATCAGCAAGAGCAAGCTTTTCGTGATGAGCTCGCGGGCTCTGGTGTAGAAGTGATTCGAGAGGGTGATAACCTTCGTCTTGTTATGCCATCGAATATTACGTTTGCGACGGATCAGTCTTATATTTCTAGCGGCTTTCATGGCACATTAGATGCGATTGCTAAAGTGATGAACAAATATGAAAAAACGTATTTGAGCATTGAAGGGCATACCGATAGCACAGGTAAAACAGAGTATAACCAAGCTCTTTCAGAGCAACGTGCCTTGAGTGTTAAAAACTATTTATTGAATCAACAAATTTTAGCTGCGCGAATTGCGACAATGGGATTAGGTGAGTCTCGCCCAATAGCGAGTAATCAATCGGCCTCAGGTCGAGCGTTAAATCGTCGAGTTGAAATTCAAATAGTGCCTAATAAAGCTTAATTATTCGATCATTGAAAATAGCCAATGTACACAGGTACATTGGCTTTTTTTATGGTTGGTAAGTTGCTTGAATGTCAGGTGCTTTACAGGTAATCACAGTAACATTTTCATAGCCAATACGTGTTAGTTGCTCAGCACTTAACGTCGCACGAGCTGCGGTTGCACAGTGAAGGTATATAGGTTTTGCTGGATCTTTTTCGATTTCCATCAACTTCATTTCTAATAAACCGCGCGGGATATTTATCGCGCCATAGGCAGGCATGGCAGCATGCTCGGCTGGTTCACGCACATCGATCAGTAAGCCGTTATTATCAGCCATTTCAGTTTTAGCTTGTGCAGCGGTAATACGGCGAGTCGTGGCCGCTACTTCAGTGATTAAATCAGGTATTGTTTTGAGCATAGTTGCTAATCCTTAAATCCAAGAGAGCGAAGAAAGCTAATCATAGGGCACCACTTTGAAAATGCCGACTGGATTAAGTTTAGGGCAATAAACAAAGTGAAAAAGACCCAGTATGGGTGGATAAAATAGCTGAGTAATACAGAAACAATAATCATCATACCTGCAATCAGTCGTAACGCATCGTTAACTGTCATAACTAAATCCTCATGTGTAAGAATCGATGTTATTTTCAGTATATTAGTTTTTATTAATTTAGCAATTACTAATATTAGACTTTTCTAATGTATCTATCTATACTCACATCACTTGATTAGTGGAGGGGTAAAATGCAACTAGATATGGCGCAGCTAACGCAAAATGCAGAACAAGCTGAGGCGTTTTTAAAATTATTGGCAAACAAAAATCGGCTGATGATTTTATGCACGTTACAACAAGGTGAGTTGAGTGTTTCTCAATTGAACAGTCGAGTGCCTTTAGCGCAATCAGCCTTATCTCAGCATCTTGCGAGTTTACGAAAATCAGGGCTTGTTTCGACTCGTCGTGAAGCTCAAACAATCTATTATCGTGTTGATGATCCGCGGGTAGTGGCAATTTTATCGCAGCTTTATCAGATTTTTTGCCAAGGAAACTAGCGGTGGCGAAGTTTAATAATCCGTTTGATAAAGCGATAGCTAAGTCTCTGCAAGGTGGATTGCCGCTTTTAATCTTCATAGCTGCGTTGATTTTAGGAGCTTTGGCACTTAATTTCACAGCGCGTGAAGAAGAGCCACAAATTGTCGTCCCTATGCTGGATATTTTGGTTAAAGTTCCGAATGTCAGTGCCACTCAAGTTGAAAGACAAGTCACGATCCCGCTTGAAAAACTACTTGCGCAGATCCCTGGTGTTGAGCATGTTTACTCAAGCACATCGCAAGGGAGGGCTGCAGTCACTCTTAGGTTTTATGTCGGTGAGAATCGTGAAAATGCTATTTTAAATACTTACAATAAGCTCCATGCCAACCAAGACTCGATGCCTAGCATTGTCAGCAATTGGCAAGTCAAGCCGATTGAAGTGGATGATGTGCCTGTGATGATGCTTGGGCTGTGGAGTGATGCGCCACAGCTTTATAGTGATTTTGAATTGCGCCGCTTTGCAGATGAAATCGCGCTCGATTTACAAGCCATTGCCGATAGCAGTGAAGTCAACGTGGTTGGTGGACGAAAGCGTCAGGTGCAAGTGCAAATAGACACCACAGCTTTGGCTGCGCGCAATACCACGATGGCCGATATCCTCAATGCTCTGAGTGTCTCAAATCAATTAGCGCAGGTTGGTCAACAGGTCACAGGCACGCACTCTGTTGTGGTAGAAGCGGGTGATGTGCTGCGAACCGCTGAGCAGCTAGGTCAGCTAGTAGTCAATGTTATCAATGGGAAAGCGGTTTATCTTAATGAGTTGGCAACAATCATCGATGGCCCCGCTGAGCCTGCTCAGTATCAATGGTTAAGCTTCAACACCCATCATCAATCGCTTGCTCAATTTGACCAACAATACCCTATGGTGACGATTAGTGTTGCCAAGCAAGCAGGCAGTAATGCAGTTGCCTTGACTGAAACTGTTATTGCGCAAATGGCTGAGTTAAAGCGCACTTTTTTACCGCCCGAAGTGCAGTATCAGATTTTAAGAGATTATGGTCAAACAGCGGACGAGAAAGTCAATAATTTAGCCTCAAGCTTGGCATTTGCGGTTTTGACCGTGGTGATTTTTGTTGGCGTGTTCTTAGGTTGGCGCCCTGCGATAGTGGTTGGTTTAGCTGTGCCAATTTGTTACGGCATCACGCTATTTTTGGATATGGCGCTGGGATACACCATCAATCGAGTCACGCTGTTTGCATTGATTTTGTCACTTGGACTCTTGGTTGATGATCCAATTACGGGCATTGATAATATCTCGCGATTTTTAAACAAAAAAGGCGATAAGACGTCCAATATCGTTGCTGCGATGTCTGAAATTCGGGGGGCGTTGGTAATGTCGACGCTGACCATTATGTTGGCTTTTATTCCACTGGCTTATATCACCGGAATGATGGGGCCTTATATGGCACCCATGGCATTTAATGTTCCTGTTAGTGTGCTTGTTTCGACCTTAGTCGCTTTTTTAGTCACGCCGTGGTTAGCGGCTAAATTGCTTAAACCGGGCGAGGTGTTAAGCAACGATGAACAAGTGTCTGGTGGTGGCTTGTATGGTCGCTTGCTGATGCCGTTACTTGTAAATAAACGACGTGCAAAGCTCGGGCTCTGGTTAGTACTGGTTTTATTTATAGTGAGTGCGGCATTACCTATTTTTAGAGCGGTACCATTAAAATTATTACCATATGACAACAAAAATGAAGTGCAGGTGTTAATTGATTTGCCCGAATCTGCCACGTTAGAGCAAAGTGCAGCCTTGGCGCAAACAGTTGTTCAGCGCCTGAAAGCATTCCCTGAGGTGACAACGCTAGCAGCTTATGTTGGTGAGCCCTCACCGATTGATTTTAACGGAATGGTTAGGCGTTATTATCAACGCCAAGCCGCTCATTTAGCTGAGGTGCGGGTGTTGTTAGTTGATAAAAGCGAGCGTGAGCATCAATCTCATGCTGTAGTCTTGCGGATGCGTGCTTTACTGGCTGACCTAAATCAAAACGGAGTGGTGATTAAGGTGGTTGAAGTTCCGCCCGGCCCACCTGTACTGAGCACGCTGGTAGCAGAAATATATGCAGATCCATTTGTTGGAGCTGATTTACACCGTCAAGCTGCTCAGCAAGTCATGGCCCGATTCAAACGTGAGCCACATGTTGTCGAAGTGGACTCAACATTAACGGCAGAGCAAGCTATTTACCGCTTTGTCACTGATCAAGAAAAAGCCGCGTTATCTGGGGTGTCAAAGCAAGATATCAAGCAAACCTTGCAGTTGGCCAGTGGTGGAGTAACTGGCGGAATTATTTATGTACCTACCGAGAGCGAACCCTTAACAATCAATCTTCAATTGCCTTATAGCGAACGCAATCAACTGGCCACCTTATTGAGTTTGCAAGTAAAAGGCCGTGCGGGCATGAGTTATACGCAGCAAGGGCTTGGCTTAGAAACAGCTCCTCAGCCGCTTGTTGCGTTATCAGAACTTGGGCAGTTTGAAGTGTATCAAAGTGAGCAAGTGATTATGCGCAAAGATCTTAAAAAAGTGATTTATGTAATGGCTGAACTCAACGGACGCACCCCCGCAGAAGTAATTAGCGACCTCAGTCATGATTTAGTCACTGCACCACCTTTGCAATCAGAGTCAGTTAATCTTGACTGGCAAAATCGGCATTACCTCAATGCTGGCGCGAATGATTGGTGGCAATTGCCCAAAGGTACACATTTGAGTTTTAGTGGGGAAGGTGAATGGCGGATCACGATTCGTGTTTTTCGTGATATGGGGATTGCGTTTGCATTTGCGCTGACGGCTATTTTTATTTTGCTTAGGTTACAGACTCAGTCGGTGGCATTGTCGTTGATTATTATGTCGGCTATTCCATTGACTATTATCGGTATCATGCCTGGTTTTTGGTTGATGAATCAATTTGGCGATCGGGTCATAGTGGGCGCCCCAGAGCCGGTATTATTTACCGCAACGGCGATGATCGGCATGATTGCTTTGGCGGGAATTGTGGTGCGTAATTCATTAATTCTAGTTGAGTTTATTTCTTTGGCGCGTAATCAAGGTATGGCGATTAAAGAAGCCCTTGTGCAAGCTGGAGCGGTCAGAATTAGGCCTGTTTTACTCACTGCTGGCACAACTTTATTGGGTAATTTAGTGATCACACTGGACCCTGTATTTAGTGGGCTCGCTTTGGCGATTATTTTTGGCATTATTGCGTCTACATTATTTTCATTATTTGTTGTGCCTTTGGTGTATTTTTTAGTTTTTGACTCATCGGTCAATCACGTTGTGAAGGAGTGAGAGTGTGACAGTTTCAGTAAACAAAAAGTGGTTGATGCCACTCATTGCAATAGCTGGCTTGTTGGTGATGATTGCAGCGATGGCCGGACTGTTTAACCATAAAATAACCCCTGAGGTGTTGCTACCTAAAACAGAATTTTCAGGAGACACCTACTCGGTTACCTTTCAGCCAGTTGCTGAATCAGAAAATGTCCCCGCGACCATTATTGCTCAGCAAAATACACTAGTATCGAGTCGTATTTTAGCGCCCATCAGTGACTTAAAAGTGAGAGCGGGGCAAATAGTTCGCCAAGGTGATATGTTAATGACCTTGGATGATAACGAGTTACAAACGCAAGTGGCGCAAGCTCAAGCTCAGTTAGCAGTGGTGAATACACAATTAACACAAGCTCACTTGCAGTTAACCCGAGCGATGAAGTTACAAGCTGAAGGGCTCATTGCTGTTAACGATTTAGATGAAGCGCGAACAGATTTTGAACAATTAAGTGCCAGTAAAACACGTGCTGAACAAGGATTGGCGCAAGCGAAAGTGATGTTGTCTTATAGCCAAATAGTGTCACCGATTGATGGGAAAGTAGTCGACAGAATGGCCGAGCCGGGTGACATGGTAAGCCCTGGGCAAGTGTTATTATCTATTTATAACCCGGCCTCAATGCAAATTGAAGCTTCTGTTCGTGAGCAAAAAGCGGTGCAGTTGGGCATTGGCCAAACGTTAGATGTTGAGGTTGCATCAATAGGATTGATGACAACAGCGACGATTGCCGAAATTGTGCCTGTTGCTGATAGCAGCGCACGTAGCTTTTTAGTCAAGTTAGATATTAGTCAAGATAGGCGATTAATGCCGGGCATGTATAGCAAAGTTAAGTTGCCCGCGCAGCGTGAACAGCAGTTAGTCATCCCTTCGTCATTAGTGATCCCATATGGGCAATTAGAAATGGTTCAGGTAGTTAATAACGGTTTGTTAGAGCGCCGTTATATTCGTACTGGGCAATCTGTCGATAATCAACATGTTGTGGTTATTTCTGGCTTGGCTGTAGGGGATTTAATTGCACGCCAGTAAAAGTAGCAAGTAATCAATACTGATGTGTTGATTACTTGTATATACAGCTTTTTACGTTGATTTTTATAAAAAAGTAGCGATTTCCGCGATGTCTTTTTTGACCAAAGCATGTTCTGGCACTGTGGCGTCAGCTGCTGGGTAGCCTGCAATTAACAGCATATAAGGGCGCTCATTATCACGGTCACGACCACAAATATCACTTAAAAAGCTCATCGGTTTAGGTGTATGTGTCAATGTTACTAGACCAGCATGATGCAGTGCTTGAATTAAAAATCCTGTAGCAATACCTACGCTCTCATGGACATAATAATTGGTATTTTTATCTTCGGCGTGAATGCCGCCTTTCTTTTGGCTGAAAATAGCAATCAACCACGGCGCGTGCTCTAGGTAAGGTTTGTTGGCATCTGTGCCTAATGGTTTGAGTGCATCCAGCCATTCTTCGCCGGCTCGGCCTTCATAAAAAGAACGCTCTAAATCTTCAGCTGCTTGGCGGATTTTCTGTTTCACATCTTGGCTATTAATTGCCACAAAATGCCAAGGTTGATGATTGGCACCACTTGGCGCAGTGCCTGCCGCTTTTATACATGCTTCGATGACTTCTTTTGGTACTGCTCTGTCGGAAAATGAACGAATAGAATGGCGACGTTGGCTGTTAGCGAGAAAGTCATTCGCTCGTGTTTGCATTTCGTTTACTGGGTATTCGATAAAGTCGTTCAGTGGCACATTTTGGTGATCTTTCATTGGCTTTTCGCTTCTAATTTGTATTGAGTTTAGCCGTTTTATACCGAGCTTAATCAGCACACGCAAGTATTAAATCTAGATGAATAACTCTAAACAAGGCGCTCAATAGAGTGAATTTTGAGCGGTGTTCACTTTCTATTCAGATGATTTTTATATGCTATCAACATCAATGAAACGGGAGTGACTCGAATGATAAATATCAATTCAATGACAACTAATTTGCCAATGATTGGTTCATCAACACCTAGTCAGCTGACACAGCCTGTCAATAATAAGGCGATGGCATCGAGTGAGACGGTTAATATTTCGTCGCAAGCTCGAATGAACCTTCGGGCTGATGATATTATGCACCCGATGGAGCCCAATCAGCCTAGTCTGCCTAATCAAGGTGAAAAGTTGGCGCAATTTGTTGAGGTCAAAAAATCTATCGCGACTTATCAAGCGGTGAGTAATCTTAACAATGGCAAATTATCATTAACTGAAGCGTATATCCTCAAAAATAATGAAGATGTTCGCCAAGCTTTTGTCGCTAAAGAGCATAAAGCACACCAACAAAGCTTGATCGCAGTATATAAAAGTGGGCATGAAAGCACGTTGAATCTCTATGCGTAGCTGTAAGAATCATATTCGTATTATGTTCATCTTTATATATTAAAAGTGCATGTTTTTCTGAATATTACATGTGCTTTTTTATATCCCTCTTATCATTCTCTTCCTTATTATTCCCCTAAGAGTCGCTTTGTACCATTCATCATTTTTATTTACCGTTAATCACCTTCCCTTAGTGTTAGCTATAAAATCGTTTTAACCTCTAGAGTGAAATATGCTCAATCAAATTTACAATAATAAAACTATGAGGCTGAAATTATGTTAAAAATTGAAGGTTTATCAAAAACCTATGATAACGGTGTTAAAGCACTGAATAATGTGAATTTAAATATTCCAAAAGGAATGTTTGGGCTGTTAGGTCCAAATGGTGCGGGCAAGTCATCGCTGATGCGTACTATTTCGACGTTGCAGCAAGCCGATGAAGGGAAAATTGATTTTGCAGGCGTTGATGTATTGAACGACCCACAGGCATTACGCCAGCGCTTAGGTTATTTACCGCAAGACTTTGGTGTGTATCCACGCATTAGTGCTTATGAGCTACTTGACCATATGGCGATCCTTAAGGGCCTTCATAATGCAGCCCAGAGAAAAGAAGCCGTAGAAGGGTTGCTAGCCCATACCAATTTATATCAGCATCGAAAAAATGCAGTGAGTGGTTTTTCTGGAGGAATGCGCCAGCGTTTTGGGATTGCTCAAGCTCTATTAGGAGATCCTGATTTATTAATTGTTGATGAACCAACCGCAGGACTCGACCCTGAAGAGCGCAATCGTTTTCATAATTTGCTGGTAAGCTTGGGCGAAGAAAAAGTCATTATTCTATCTACACATATTGTTGAGGATGTGTCTGAGCTTTGTCCTAATATGGCGGTTTTAGCTTCGGGACAAATTATTCTGGAAGGGAACCCGATTTTATTGACTGATAAGTTACAAGGTCAGATTTGGCGCAAAACGGTGTCTCAGCAAGAAGTGCAAGAAATTGAAGCAGCGATGCCGGTGATTTCAAAGCGTTTATTTGCAGGTAAAACGATTATCCATGTAATGGCCGAAGATGCGCCATCGGGCTTTGAAAAAGCACCCGCCAACTTAGAAGACGTCTATTTTTCAACGCTTCATAAGCACCGTAGTGCGGCTTAAGGGAGCGGATTATGTTAACTAAAATGTTTATGTTTGAATGGCGTTACTTTGTGCGTCAGCCTTCATTTTATGTCACTAGTTTGATTTTTTTCTTTCTGACTTTTTTTGCTACGGTCAGTGAGAATGTACAAATAGGTGGCGGCGGAAACGTTCTCTATAACGGCCCTTTTTCAATCGCACAAACCTTAGTCATTATGGGATTGTTTGCGATGTTTTTGGTGGTCAACTTTGTGGCCAGCACTGCAACTCGCAACGATACCTCTAAAATGTCAGAGCTGCTTTATAGCAAGCCAATTAATCCAACCACCTATCAACTTGGTCGCTTTTTAGGCTCATTTGCTGTGGTATTGACCGTATTTAGTTTTGTGCCTTTAGGAATTTTAATGGGCACCTTAATTGGCGGTGTCACAGGCTGGGTTGATGTAGAGCGCTTAGGTGAGACACATTTAAGCTATTACCTGACGGCTTTCTTTTACTTATCATTACCGACATTGTTTGTTTTATCGTGCTTTTTTTATGCGGTAGCGATTCGCTTTCGTTCAATGATGGCTGTGTATCTTTCCGCTGTCGGTTTATTCATTCTGTATACGATATCAGGGCAGTTTTTATCAGAGCCAGAATATCGTGCTATCGCAGCGCTTGCAGATCCATTTGCATTTAATACCTTAGGGGAGATCACCCGTTATTGGACCATGTTTGATAAAAACAATACGGTGATTGAAATGTCAGGTGTTTTACTTGAAAACCGCTTGCTTTGGATTGTCGTAGGCGTGGTGATTATGGCGTTATTTGGTGGGTTTAGAAACTTAGAGCGCTTACCAAAACAGAAAAAAGCCAAAAAAGTGAAAACTGTGCAAACAGATTTTACCCACTTGCTTGGTAATAATCTAAAGCATCGTAGTCAAGGCGAAAATACTTTCAGCCAGTTGTTACACCGCACTCGTTTTGAAGTGAGACAAGTTGTATTTAGTGCGCCATTTCTGATTCTTGGTGCGCTAACAGTCTTTTTATTAGTTGCCCCTTTAGTTGACCCGACAGGCATGTTTGGTACGCCAAACTGGCCATTAACACAAATGATGGTAGAACATATTGCTGGCTCAACAGGCATGTTGATGCTGATAGTGCTGGCGTACTACAGTGCTGAAATAGTTTGGCGTGAACGCAGCTCTGGGATGGGCGATATTATTGATTCTATGCCAGTAAAAAATATCACATTTTGGTTATCAAAATTAGTGGCAATTTGCTTGGTGATGGTGCTGTTATATGTATTTGGCATGCTGGTAACGGTCAGTAACCAATTTATTCAAGGATATAGCAATATCGAACTCAGCCAATATGTGGCACGTTTAGGTTATGTCTATTTACTCCCATTATTTATGACAGCTGTATTGGCGTTTTTCTTACAGATTATCAGCCCAAATAAATACGTCGGCATGATGTTATTTGTCTTATACATCATTAGCACAATTGTGCTGAGTAATTTTGGTTTTAGTCATAATATGTTCCATTTTGGTCAGGCACCGACAGTCTTATATTCTGATATTAATGGCTTTGGTACTTATTTAACGGCTCATTCTTGGTATTTATTGTACTGGGGAGCGTTTACGGTGATTTTAGGCGTACTTGGTTATGCGCTATGGCATCGAGGTCCATCACAACCATTGAAAGTACGCTTTAGTCAGCTAGGGTACCAATTAGCTTTACCGGGTAAGTTAGCAGTTGCTGCAAGTGTCGCTGTATTTATTGCTTCGGGAAGTTACATTCATTACAACACGCGGGTACTGAATGAGTTTATGGTGCAAGATGATCGTGAGCAACTGCAAGCCGATTATGAGAAAAAATATGTGCAATACAAAGATGCACAGATCCCAACAATTATTGCCACTAATGTAAATGTTGATATCTATCCGTATCAGCGTAAGTTATCTGCAGAGGCAAAAATCGTCGTTAAAAATACCTCAGAGCAAGTTATAGAGCGCTTTTTGGTGTCCCGCCCGAGTAGTAATACAATGCAATGGGATGTACAAATTGACGGCGGTAAACTCGTTGAGCATGATGAGCAATTTAACTTAGCATGGTTTGAGTTTGAACAGCCGTTATTACCCGGTGAGCAACGCCAAGGTTTGCTAATTTCCAAACGTGAAAATAACGGATTTGCCGATGCAGGAGAGGACGTTAAATTAGTCGAAAATGGCACATTTCTAAATAACTATGAGATTTTTCCTAATTTTGGTTACGTAAATAGTTATCAGCTGACTGATCGCCACAAGCGTCGTCAACATGATCTAGAGCCTCTACAGCGTGCTAATAAACTCGAAGACACAGCGTATTATAATGAAAGCTTCTTTGGTAAAGGAGTGGGGTTCATTGAGTTTGAAGCGACGGTTACTACAGCTGAAGATCAATTTGCCATAGCGCCGGGCTATTTGCAGTCAGAGACGGTTAAAGAGGGTCGCCGGACTTTCCATTATAAAATGGATGCGCCAATGGTGAACTTCTACTCTGTGATGTCAGCAAAATTAGAACGCAAACATGAACAATATCAGGGGATCGATATTGAAGTGTATTATCACAAAGACCACCATATGAATATTGATCGTATGATTGAGTCTGTACGTGATTCGATTGACTACTTTACATTGAACTTTGGCCCTTACCAGCATAAACAGATGCGTATTATTGAGTTTCCAGGTTATCAAACGTTTGCACAAAGCTTTGCTAATACAGTGCCTTACTCAGAAAAAATTGGCTTTATCACCGATTTACGCGACCCTGAAAATATTGACCCGGTTTATTACGTCACCGCACATGAAGTTGCTCACCAATGGTGGGGACATCAAGTCGGAGCCGCTAATGTCCAAGGCAGTGCGATTATTTCAGAAAGCTTGTCTCAGTACAGTGCATTGATGGTGATGGAAAAGAAATATGGCGAAGATAAAATTCGTAAATTCTTAAAATATGAGCTGGATCGTTATTTACGTGGCCGCACAGTGGAGTTTTTGGAAGAAATGCCATTGATGCGTAGCGAAAATCAGCAATATATCCATTACCGTAAAGGCTCAGTGGTGATGATGTCACTCAAAGATCGCTTAGGTGAAGCCCGCTTAAATAAAGCACTTCAAGGGTTTCTACAAGAATATAAATATCAGAGTGCGCCATACCCAACGACGGTCGACTTAGTTCGTTACATCAATCAAGATACGAATGAACAAGAACAGCAGTTTGTCAGCAATCTATTTGAACACATCACGTTATACGATCTTAAAACAACAGAAGTTGTGATCGCTGAGCAAGCGGATGAAAATGGGTATTATAATGTCGCAATGACTGTTGAGGCTAAGTTGCAGCGTGCTGATGGACAAGGTCAGGAAACAGAAGTGCCATTCAGTGATAGCATTGATATTGGTTTGTTTAGCGCCGATCCTGATGATTTAACAGCTGATAATCCAGTTTTGTATTTGAAAAAGCACGCAATCCAATCGGGTACTAATGTTATTGAATTAAAGGTGAAAGAAAAGCCACTTTACGCAGGTGTCGATCCGTTTATCAAACTGGTTGATCGTGATAGCGGCGATAACATTAAAAAGCTTTAAGCGAGAAAAATGCCGCTGAATGATCAGCGGCTTTTTTATGCGTTGTAAAAATGCTGGTTATCATGCAATTAAATTAAGCGTGATAAGGAGTGTATTGTAAACTGATGTTCTGGTTTTCAAATGAGAGTTAGTATGATGAATTTACATTGGGATAATGGTCAAAATATAGCGTTTAAAGCGGGTAAGGTGGTGTGTGTCGGGCGAAATTATGTCGAGCATGCTCAAGAACTTAATAATGAAATACCTACAGAACCACTCTTATTTATTAAGCCAAATAGTAGTTTAGTGTCGATGGAGAATAACGTTAAGTTGCCAAATCGTTTAGGTGCGCATCACTACGAGGCTGAGTTGGCGTTATTAATCGGGCAGACTATCACATCAGAGACAGAGATAAATCTACATCAACAGATTGCAGGTGTGGGTGTTGGGCTTGATTTAACCCTACGCGAGTTGCAATCACGCTTAAAGGAAAGTGGCCACCCATGGGAAAAAGCAAAGGCGTATGATAACAGCTGTATTATCAGCCCATTTGTTCCCGTTGCTCCAACAACACATTTCAACGAGCTTATGTTTTCGCTCAGTATCAATGATGCCATTCGCCAACAAGCAAGTTCATCGTTGATGGTCTTTTCAATCCCACTCTTGCTGAAGGAAATTAGCCAATATTTTACCTTACATCCAGGTGATATCGTGTTAACGGGAACTCCGAAAGGCGTCGGGCAGTTAATGTCAGGAGATCGACTTCAGGTCTTGTTGCAAGGGCAGCTTCTGGCTACTTGCGAGATCGATTTAATATAGAAGGGTGCTTTGCTACGCTATTGCCTTTTGGTTTAGCCAGCTACATCATAAAAGATCAATGTTTTCTTGTATATACATGTTAAATTTTTGTTTTTATTCAACACACTACAATTCACTAACACTTTCTTACTGTTGCATCGGTACGAAACGATTACACTGCGAGCAATCAACATTCGTGGGGTAAGTAAGATGAAAAAGCTGATGACAGCAAGTTTGTTTGTGGCGTTAGCTGGATGTTCGTCGGTGACGATACAGCCTGAGCGTATCGCTAAAATAACAGAAAAACCAACCCATCAAGAGAGTCGTCCTTTTTTCTTGTGGGGATTAGTCGGTGAGCAGCGTGTCGATGTGAAATCGGTTTGTGGAGCTGGTAAAGTGTTACAAATGCAATCGCAAGCCACTTTTGGTGATGGTGCTTTAAGCTTAATCACTCTTGGTATTTATTCGCCTCACACAGTGAAAGTATGGTGTGACAGTCAAAGCTCAGTAGTAATGGAGGCAAACAATGCAAACTAAAACGGTTTTGTTAGCTGCGTGTTTGAGTGTAGCAACTGGCTGCACCAGTATTCACTTTGATAATGGCACAGCACAAAGCAATCAAGCAGCCAAAGAGCAATGGCATCACAACTTCGCACTTGCATTATATGAAGGTTCAGAGCCGGTCAATTTAAAGGATAACTGTGATGGTGGGCAGTGGCAAAGTGTTGAAACTCAACTGTCTTTTATTAACGGTTTAGCAGGCAGTGCCGCGAACGTTATCGCACCTATTTGGTATCCTAAAACAGTTAAAACTAAATGTGCTGATACAATCGTACCTTTAGCGGTGGAATAACGTTTTTGTAAGTGACAAAAAAGGCTGCCTATTGTCAGGGGCTGTTGATCTTTCATGATTAAATTTTGTTCGAGATAAAAGCGTATTTATCGCGGCGAGTAGTGTGTAGCCTAGCATTCTAAGCAAATACTGCTCAACAAAGAGAAATACGCTTTTAGCCGAACCCTTCGGGCAGCGTTTGTTGGGTATTTCTACTGCGTTATCGCTTTTTCGTGTAGCTCGCTACACCACAAAAGCACTGCCTTGTATAAATACCCAACAATTCGCTGCAAAAATCATCACGAAAGATCAGCAGCCCCGAGGCTGCCTTTTCTTTAATTGTGTCTTTTACTCGTATCTCAGGGCGTCGATTGGGTTGAGGCGAGCAGCTTTAATCGCTGGTGCTAAACCAAACACAATTCCGATCATAGAAGTAAAGCCAAATGACAACATGATTGCCCAGCCGGGTATGTAGGCATCTGGCATACCAGGTAATATGGCCGAAATGGTTGCCGCCATGCCATAACCCAGTGCGAGTCCGATTAACCCACCAAACAATGACAATACCACCGCCTCAACTAAAAATTGCAGCATGATAAAACCAGGTGTCGCACCTAATGCTTTTAATGTACCAATAACACGAGTACGCTCGGTCACTGAAACAAGCATAATGTTCATGACGCCAATTCCACCTACTATCAAGCTGATCCCAACAATCCCAGCGGTGATTGCTGTGGCGCTTCCGGTAAACTTGTCGACATTCGCCCGCGCTTTTTCAGCGGTTTCAAATTCAAAATCGTTCTCTTGGCCGTCTTTAATTTTATGGCGCTGGCGTAAAATACGGGTTATTTGTGCCATTACTTGTTCTTCATTTGCTTCGGGCTGTAAGCGAAACATGATTTGCACATTACTGGCGCTGTTGGCACCTTCAAGAGCACTCATAGTGCTAATAGGAATATTGATGTAATCGTCTTGGTCGAATCCTAAAAAGCTCCCTTGGGTTTCTGACACACCAATGATGCGAAACCATTCACCACCGAGTTTAATATATTCACCAACAGGGTTTTTAGGCAAGTTCAGTTTATCGATCACTGATGCTCCGATAAACGCGACGCGGCGACGCTTTTCATCATCTTCAGCGCGAATAAAACGACCTTTATCTGGGTAAGTACGATAGGCTTTTTGATAATCTTGTTCAGTACCCATTACTCGGGTGTTATGGGTTTTATTGCCATATTGAGCTCCTCCCGAAAAGCGCCATGTAAACATGAGTGCTGTCATGGTCTCGGCTTCTTTTATTTTACTTTTCAGTACCAGAAAATCATCGTAGGTGAGCTTACTTTTCACACCGACCATTTCTTGTTCAACACTGGTATAGGGCTTAATTGAGGTGACATCAGGTGCCATATCAGCAAGTTGATCGTTAATTTGCTTGGTAAAGCCTTGCATAACAGCGACCACAGTTATAACGGCGGCCACACCGATAATAATGCCTAAACAGGTGAGTGCACTGCGCATGGCATTGGCCTTAATGGCCATAAGCGCAGCTTTTGTGCCTTCCATAATTGCAATCAGAGATTTAAACATTGAGTTTCTCCTCATGGTTATTGCGCGTATCTGCAACAACTTGCCCATCGACCAAGCGAATCACTCGTTGGCAATGGTCGGCAATTTCTTGCTCATGGGTGACTAAAATAATGGTGTGACCTTCTTGGTGCAATTCATCAAACAAGGCCATAATTTCTTTGGTGGTTTTGCTGTCTAAATTTCCTGTAGGTTCATCACCCAACAAAATATGTGGTTTGGTCACCAAGGCACGTGCAATCGCTACACGTTGGCGTTGTCCTCCAGACAGCTGACTCGATAAATGATTCACTTTATCCGCCAAACCAACTCGTTTGAGCGCTTCAAGGGCTTTTTCTTTACGCTCTTTGGCTGGAATAAAGCGATAAACGAGTGGTTGCATCACATTTTCTAAAGCCGATGCTCGAGGCAGTAAATTAAAACTTTGAAAAATAAAACCAACACTTTCATTGCGTTGATGTGCAAGCTCAGTTTCGGTCATGCTTTTGACTAGCTTATCTTTCAAAAAGTACTCGCCATTGGTCGGAATATCTAAGCAACCAATTAAGTTCATTAAGGTTGATTTGCCTGAACCTGAAGGGCCAATAATCGCTACATAGTCGTTCTCTGCAATTTCGATATTGATGCCATCGAGTGCTTTGAAGACTTGCTCACCCATGGTGTAGTGTTTTTCAATATTATGTAGTTTGATTACCGCAGCCATTATGCGGCATCCTTATTTTCATCTTTGTCATCGTTGGCCGACTTGCGTGTAATCACATCGCCTTCTTTGAGTTTGCTCACAGGGCGAGCTGGGCCTAACACGACTGTATCTTGTTCTGATACTCCGCTACTAATTGCCTGCTCAATATCAGATGAAATACCTAACTCGACAACTTTTTTACTCACGGTATTGTCTTTGTTAACAATCCAGACAAACTTTTCATCATCGTCTGATTGAATCGCTTCAATAGGGAGTTTTAGGATGTTTTCACCAATGCTAGATGCGATTTCTGCTCGACAGCTCATACCTGCATAAAGTTGGCGCTCAGTTGGGTCGAGTAATACTTTGACTCGAAATGATAATCCTTGTGAACCAGCTTGGTTTTTGGCTGAGGTACCAATGTTAATGACTTTACCTTTGAATGGTTTGTTTGGATATGCAGCGGCATAAATATCAGCAATCTGACCTATTTTAATGCTAGCAATATCCGTTTCATCTACACGAAGCTCTGCCAAAATGGCACTTGGATCAGCAACAAGCATTAAGTCAGAACCGATAATGTTTGTTGTGCCCGCTATCACGGTTTCGCCTTCTTTAATATTGACCGAAGCCAATAATCCACTCATAGGTGCACGAAATACACTTTTACTTAGGCGATCTTCTGCAATAGACAGTGACGCTTTGGCTTGGTTGAGTGACTCGTAACGGGCTTCGATATCAATTTTGGCCAAATCACGGGCACTTTGGATGTTTTCAAAAGTTTCTTGTTGCGCCAAACCCACATCATAGAGTTCTTTTTGACGTTTTAGCTGGCGTTCAAAGTTAATCAGGCGGGTTTTTGCGTGCTTTATTTCAATTTCACTGGCGCGAACAATCGCTTGAATACGTTCGACTTCAGATTCGAACGCTTGGGTATCGAGTTGCATTAAAATATCGTTTTCTTGTACGCTTTGACCTTCTTCGACAAACACTTTAGCGACTCGGCCAGTGACTTCAGAACGTAATTGCACTTGGGTGTTAAAGACTAAATTACCCGAAGCAAGAATAGAGTCTGCTATTTGACCTACTTTTGGGGATTGCACTTCGACCACGACTGCTTCTTTATTGCCTGTAATTTGTTTTGAGACAATTAAAGCGATAAATCCAGCAACGGCGAGGGTGATAATAATGGCTTTTTTCATAACAAACTCTTTTAAAAAAGCTGCACTTAAAGTGCAGCTATAATGGCCCAAATTACATAAATAACGACAGTTGGTAGTGCTGCAAAAACAATGGCTTTATTCATGCTGAAGTTAGTCCATGTTTTCAAACCAATTGCAGCGAGGGCAATGCTCCAAAAAGAGAAGATATTTAAGCTTTCAAGTAATGTTGCAAAAGGTTGTCCAGCTTCTAAACCAAATACCAGTTGATTAAGTGAAGCGTAACTCATCATTGTCAGTGGTAGTTGATCGGTTTGCGCGGTTGCAACCAAGGCGATTAGGCCGATTGCAGAAATACCTGCTGGCATTAATGTCCAAAGACTGAAGCTATACCAATCACCATATTTGTAGTCTGTTGTCATATCTTGCTTAGCTACAAAGGTATAATAACCGGCGATAATTGCATTCATAATAAGTAAACCAATCACACCGCCAATCATGGCAAACAGATATTGACTGTCTACAGTGCTTGCCATTTGGTTTCGCATCATTTTTTGTTCGCCAGTTGTTAAATCAGCGCCAGCTTGAGCGACTTGTTGCTCAATTAGAAAATTAGTATCTACATTGCTGTAGTAAGCGTACATTGAAGCCGCAATTAAGCCACAAACAAACACTAATGGTAATAAGAACCAGCCTTTACCTTCTTTTAAGCCCGCAAAAGCTTTGCTCGGAGCTATGAAGATATCGAGGCCAGCAGAAAATTGATTTGTAGATTGCATAATGTTTCCCTTGTTTTTTTTTGTAGCGGTAAATTAACATCTGATTACATTTACTGTAAAAAAAAATGATAAACGGTAAAATACCGTTGCGAACGGTTACCTTTTTTAAATTTGCTAACAATAGGAAATAACATGACATTTTTAGGCACCCCTTTTTCAGAGACAGCCAAGCGTGTTTTATTATGTGGAGGAGGTGAGTTAGGCAAGGAAGTGGTCATTGAGCTCAAACGTCTTGGGTGCGAAGTGATAGTACTGGATCGTTATGCAAATTCACCTGCTATGCAGGTAGCAGACCGCAGTCATGTTTTGTCTATGCTTGATGGTGACGCACTGCGTGCAATCATTGAGCGTGAAAAACCTGATTTAATTGTTCCTGAAATTGAAGCGATAGCCACAGATACTCTTGTTGCGCTTGAGGCTGAAGGGTTTACTGTGGTGCCTAGCGCCAAAGCGACACAATTGACCATGAACCGAGAAGGGATCCGTCGCTTAGCTGCAGAAACGTTATCGATCCCTACCTCCAAGTATCAATTTGTCGACAATGAAGCTGATTTTGCTGCTGCTATTACTCACATTGGCTTTCCTTGTGTGGTTAAACCTATTATGAGTTCTTCAGGTAAAGGACAAAGCGTGGTTAAAACGGTGAATGATGTCAGCTCAGCTTGGCAGTATGCCCAAGAAGGTGGGCGTGCTGGTAAAGGGAGAGTCATTGTCGAGGGGTTTGTAGATTTTGATTATGAAATTACCCTTTTAACGGTTCGTCATCGCGATGGCACCAGCTTTTGTCAACCAATTGGGCATGTCCAAGTGAATGGTGATTATCAACAAAGCTGGCAGCCTCAAGCGATGAGCGAAACCGCACTGCAAAAATCACAAGATATTGCGATGAAAGTGACCCAAGCGCTCGGTGGTTTTGGATTGTTTGGGGTGGAGCTATTTATTAAAGGTGATGATGTTTATTTCAGTGAAGTATCGCCACGGCCGCACGATACCGGAATGGTGACGCTGATTTCACAAGATTTGAGTGAGTTTGCTTTGCATGCTCGTGCTATTTTGGGGTTGCCGATCCCTAACATTCATTTTCATGGGCCTTCAGCGTCAAGTGTCATATTGGTCACTGGCGAGTCCTCAACTGTGCGCTTTGGTAATTTAGGTCAAGCACTAAGCTTACCAAATACAGACTTACGTTTATTTGGCAAACCTGATGTGCAAGGTACTCGTCGCATGGGGGTTGGCTTAGCACGTGCAGATAATGTGAATACTGCGATTGAAACAGCAAAATTTGTCTCTAGTTCGGTAGAGGTCTCGTTATGAAAAGTGCCACTGATTTAAACCTGATGGATGATTTAGTCTTGGGCTTTTGGCGCTTGCTAGCTTGGCAATTAACACCGCAGCAATGTTTGTCGTTTTTACATAAAAGTATCGAATTAGGTGTGACTTGGACCGATCATGCTGATATTTATGGTGGTCATCAATGTGAGGCGCAATTAGGTGAGGCCTTAAAACTTGAGCCGAGTGTGCGCGATAAAATCAAAATTATCACTAAATGTGGTATTCGACCTGCCAGCCAGTTCGAATTAAGAAAGGGACAAGTGAATCATTATGATTCATCAGCGTCGCATATTATTAATTGTGCACAGCAGTCATTACGTCATTTTCAAACAGATCGTCTTGATGTGTTATTGATCCACCGCCCTGATTATCTGATGTGTGCAGATGAAATGGCTGAAGCGTTTCAGCAACTAGCTAAAAATGGTGATGTGCTGCAATTTGGGGTTTCTAACTTTACCCCTTCGCAGGTTGAGCTATTACAGTCGCGCTTAGATTTTCCTTTAATTGCCAATCAAATTGAGTTTTCACCTTATGAAATGAAAGCACTTGATGATGGTTCGCTCGATCAATGCCAGCGTTTAAACATTAAACCTATGTGTTGGTCGCCTCTAGCTGGTGGGCGTTTGTTTAACGAGCAAACCGAAAAGGCTATTCGTTTGCGTGCGACGCTTACTCAAATCGCAGATGAATTAGGCGTGCAAGGAATAGATCAAGTTGTATATACATGGTTGTTAACACACCCTAGTCGCCCAGCCGTAGTCTTAGGAACAGGTAACATTGATCGAGTTGCGTCGGCTGTTGACTCTCGGCAATTATCGTTAACGAGAGAGCAGTGGTATCGTATTTGGCAAGCGTCAACAGGCCACAGTGTTCCTTAATGTAAAATCATTGATGTGATACGAGGTTGGATGCACATAACCGCTAAGTCGGCAGGTCTCAGTCAGAGATTGGGCGTGTGAATTTTGATTCACACGCCTTTTAAATTAGAGTGTGAAGTCGATGCTATAACCGACAAAAACCTTAAAGTCGTCATCGTCTAAGTCTGTTTGTAATAGACCTAAGCTAAAGCCATCCTTTGCTAACGTGACGCCATAATCTATATAACGGTCTTCACCATACCACTCTTGTACTGTATCACCGCTTGACTGACCTAAGTGAAAAGCAAGTTCAGTACCGTTGAGTATCTCAAAAGCGGCATTAAGCTCTACGTAAAGCATATCTTCTTCAGCACTGGCGTCATTTTGTGCATGAGTCAGATAACTCACTTTTCCTTCTAGCCATTGCCAAGCAACTGCACCATATAACTCACCAAAATCAATTGAGCTAGCGGCATCGGGATAGGCGTAGTAAACATAACCGACGTCATAGCTAAAGTCGCCCATAGACTGGCTAAAACCAGCATAAAAGTCCATTTCATAGCTTGCACTAGTCTGCGTGCCAAAGTCGATGTTAGACACCCAGGTGCCAGCATAAAAACCGCTTTCGTTGCTGTAATCAATCCCACCTGATACGGCGGCTTGATCTGCTGTTTGGGTTATGCCACGCCAAAAGTAGTTCGAGCTTGCTGCGATATTTGCAGTGACTTCGGCATAACTTGCTGTAGTCGTCAGTGAGAGGCAAGATAATGCAATGGCTGTTGTGAGATGTTTGATTTGCATAGTTTTTCCTTTATTTTTTAAGTAGCGCAAAATTTATTCATCTTTGACGTAGCAAGAGGTAAGCCAATAGCATTTTTGTTGGCAAGTTGACTTTTAAGCTATAAAAATCATGAGGTTGCAATTAATTCTGAAGTTGCCTGTAATAAAAAACGCACCATCTAGGTGCGTTTTTTAGATTTGTTGCATGATAAACGTGCAACGTATTGTTATCACTTAGGTTAGCCGAAGATCGTTCGCATTAATGCGATTGTTTCATTAACGCTACGTCCTTTAACGACTTCTGCAACAATCGAATCACGCATGTTTTTAATATGCTCAGGAATGTCCTCTGCAGTTAAAGCGCGGTCAACTAAAATTTCAGCCGAATCCTTACCGCGTTTTTGCCCTTTATTTAAGTTACCTGTAGCAGAGGCTCTTTTTGGCTTATTGAGTAACTTTAGATAATTCGAGTTTTCAGCTTGTTGTAGGTCACTGTAGAAAAATAGACTCGGCAGTAAAGCTTTGATGTGCCAAAGTGTCTGTTCTTGTTCTGATTCAGGGAGGCTGCTTTGGAACCAAGGCATAGTGTGCACAGTCATTAATACATCATCCCAATAGCGTTGAAAGTCGCGATTGTTTAGTTTAACCACTCCCAATGCTTGGCTTAATAGCTCAAGTTTTGCCTGACTAAGTGTGATGAAAAAATCCGGGCGACGCATGGCTAGTAAGCGTGTTGCTGGCGCAAGTGTTGCTTTATCATCATCTAAATCAACAAATGCAGCTAAATATTCGCTAATAAATGCCGCGTATTGCTCATAACTAATATCGCCTTCAAGTGGAATGTGGCTAAGAGCGCTATCAAGTTTATGAGGGCATTCAGTTAGGGCTAAATGAAAAGCTTTGGCTGCTTTAGTTGAGCAGAACCACTCAACATCAAATTGATACACCGATGGATCGTGATTCGCGGTGTGTTTACCAGCATAGGCAAGCTTATCTTCTTCAATCATTTTTTCGAGAGGTTGTGCTTTGATTGAGCTTACGTAGTGTATTAAGGCAAGCTGTTCGTTTAAGCCCAATTGCTCGGCTTTGTTATTAATGAATGTCGCCAATACAGGCCAAGGTGCAATTCGTAACATTTTTAGTTGTTGTATCGTCAATGCTTGCTGTAATTGCTGCGCCATTTTTTTTACGATAGGTAACTGCTTATCTTCTAAAAGGGCGAAATTAATTCTGTTTTGACATACATCGAGTAATTCTTCACACCAACCGGCGAAATCCTTGGGGTGGTTTTCTACTTTCACTGCCATCAAGTTCAAGCTGATATCTGGTACTAATTTAAGGATATTTTGATACAACGAGTTATCAGCGTCAGATAGGTTCATTTGTGATGGAGAGATAAGCAGTTTTTTCATTAAGTAAATTCAACTCGACTAAAATTAATAGGAAGCCCACTGAAAGTGGGTCGTGCATCATACCTAGTTCTATTTTTGATTCAATCTTGACACATAAAATAGTCAAATTTATTTCAAATTTAAATTCTTAATATTTGTTACACTATGGAATGGTTATTTATATAAATAATCAATAAAATTAATAGGCTAATGCGCAGCTTTAATTGAGAAAAAATATTGATACGCTGTGTGAAATTGTAAAAAGGGAATGAAATGAAAACGTTACTAAAAATTTTCGCGGGAGTCGTGGTTGCGCTGGTGTTGTTAATTATCGCGATCCCTTTTTTACTTCCTGTCGATTATATTTTCGAAAAGGTTTCAACATCTGTAGAACAAACAACGGGGCGTACGCTTACTATTAAAGGCGAAAAATCTCTGTCTGTCTTTCCTTCGTTAAAATTAGAGCTCAACGATGTTCGCCTCGCAAATCTAAAAGCAAGCAACGAGTCCGATATGGTGTCTATGAAGCAGTTGGCCATTCATATTCCTTACCTCTCAGTGCTATCAGGTGATGTAGAACTAGAAAAATTTGTGATTCAACAGCCACGTATTTTATTGGAAAAAATGAGCGATGGTCAGGTTAATTGGCAATTAGTCCAACCAACATCCACCCCTACACCAAGTAAAGCTGAAGCGCCACAATCAGCTGATATTCCAGAAGGCTTTGACATTATGCTCGGTGAGGTAGCGATATACGATGGGGAAATAGAGTATGTTGACCATCAAGCTGGTACCAAAACCGAATTAACCGCCGTTAATGTAAGTATAGAACTGCCATCTCTTTTTAAAGACCTGACAATTAAAGGTCAAGTCACTTACTTGAATGAAGCTTTCGAACTTGATACTCAATTAACTACGCCAGCGAAAGTCATTAGAGGTAATGACTTTTCGGTAAAAAGTGAAATGAACTCATCTTTATTAAGTGCCAATTTTAGTGGTGAAATCTTAAAAGCGGGAAAAGAGTTTAAAGGCAGTATGTATGTCAAAGGTAACTCAGTTAAAAACATTTTGAGTTGGCAAAATATTGCACTTGAAGCAAAAGAGAATGCTTTGAATCAATTTGAATTAGACGCTCAAATACATGGCTATGAACAAACGCTGACTTTGTCGAGTTTTAAAATGGCGCTTGATGAATTAGCAATGAAGGGGAGCGCATCGATTGTTACAACAGCTGTGCCTTCAATTAGTGCCAATATGGATTTAGGTATGCTCGATTTAAATCCGTACTTGCCAGTCGAGCAGGCTCATGAAGATAACAATGAAAAACAATCTGAAGTTGCTCAACCTATAATTTGGGATGATACAGAACTGGATTTGTCAGGGTTAAACGCGATAAATGCTGACATTAAAGTCAAATCAACAGGATTAATCGCTAATAAGATTACCTTAGGTGAAAATGACTTTTCGGTGCAGCTTAATAAAGGCATCGCTAAATTAGCGATGACTGAATTTAATGCTTATTCAGGTAAAGGTGTAGGTAGCGTAATCGTTAATGCAAACCAAGCACCGTATAAAATCACTACAGACTTTAAACTCATAGGCATTGATGCAGAACCTTTACTGAGTGACGCGGCTGGTTTTGATAAGTTAATGGGGAAAGGGGAGTTAAACTGGCAACTTACGACACAAGGCAAGAGTCAAAAAGCGTTTATGAGTCAATTGGCGGGTGATGCATCATTTAGCTTTAATGATGGGGCTGTAAAAGGCGCCAATATTGCGGCACTCGTTCGTAAAGCTAAAGAAATGCTTAAAGGTGATTTGAGCGCAGTAAAAGATGGATTAAATGCTGGGTTTGATAAGTCGCAGCAAACAGATTTTACAGCTTTAACTGGCAGCATGAAATTTAACAATGGTGTAGGTAACAATACAGATTTGTACTTAGCAAGCCCGCTTATTCGTATTACAGGCTCAGGAACGGTTGATTTACCAAAGACACAACTTTCGTATCGTCTAGTGACAGGGATTGTTGATTCTATTGAGGGGCAAGGAACAAAAGACACCAGTACAGGTTTTAAGATTCCAGTTAAAATTAAAGGTCCATTCCATGATGTGTCGATTAACCTAGATATGGGAAAAGCCGCTGAGGATGAAGTTAAAAATAAAGCAAAAGATAAAATCAAAGATAAACTAAAAGGATTGTTTGGTTAACAGTACTAACACAATAAACAGGCGCTTTAGTAGGCGCTTTTTTATACTTGAAAAGAAAATAACTATCCCAATATAGGTAACATCGTAAAAAGATTTACGACTGTTCATTTAATAAACACTTGACCGATAAAGAGAAGATCTAGGTAGATTAATTTTTGATTCATAAATACACCATTTAATTAAAATTTAACCTACCACTGTCCAATGTTTGCTGGTACAATTGCCCGCCCTTGAGATGTCCCAGTGATAAAATTGAGGGGAAATTGAACAATATGTCTTGATTTCTTAGTAAGTTAAGGCGTTTCCTAAACTACACAGGAGCACATTTAGATGATCCAAATGCAAACTCAGCTGGACGTTGCTTGTAACAGCGGCGCTCGCAAAGTGCAGTGTATTAAAGTCTTAGGTGGTTCGCACCGTCGTTATGCTGCAATTGGCGACATCATCAAAGTTTCTGTTAAAGAAGCAATTCCTCGCGCTAAAGTGAAGAAAGGTGATGTACTAAACGCAGTAGTAGTGCGTACACGTAAAGGCGTTCGTCGTCCTGACGGTTCTTTGATCCGTTTCGATGGTAATGCAGCTGTAATGTTAAACGCAAATCTACAGCCTATAGGTACTCGTATCTTCGGTCCTGTGACTCGCGAACTTCGTACAGAGAAGTTCATGAAAATCGTTTCACTAGCCCCAGAAGTACTATAAGGAGTCTATCATGGCAGCAAAAATCCGTCGTGGTGACGAAGTAGTCATACTTGCAGGTAAAGACAAAGGAAAGCAAGGTAAAGTGCTTTCAGTTGTAACTGAATCTAGCAGAGTATTTGTCGAAGGCATCAATCTTATCAAAAAGCATCAGCGTCCGGTTCCACAATTGAACCAAGCTGGTGGTATTGTTGAGAAAGAAGCGTCTATCGACGTATCAAACGTTGCGATCTTCAACCAGGAAACTGGTAAAGCGGATCGTGTTGGTTTCAAGATTGAAGACGGTAAGAAATTACGTATCTTCAAATCTACTGGTAAAACTATCTAATAGTTATTGGAGTAGACGATGGCGAAACTGCATGAAGTATATAACGACAAAGTAGTAGCTGAACTTCAAAAAGAGTTCGGTTTCAGCTCTGTCATGCAAGTCCCTCGAATAGAGAAAATCACCCTGAATATGGGTGTGGGCGAAGCCCTTGCAGATAAAAAGATTCTAGAAAATGCTGTTGCAGATCTAGAAGCAATCTCTGGTCAGAAAGCATTGATCACTAAAGCTCGTAAATCAGTTGCTGGTTTTAAAGTTCGTGAAGGCTATCCGATCGGTTGTAAAGTAACCCTACGTGGCGAGCGTATGTGGGAATTCCTTGAGCGTTTGGTAACAATCGCCATGCCTCGTATTCGCGATTTCCGTGGTGTAAGTGCTAAGTCTTTTGACGGACGTGGTAACTACAGCATGGGCGTACGTGAGCAAATTATCTTCCCAGAAATCGATTATGATAAAATCGACCGTGTACGCGGTATGGATATCACAATCACTACTTCTGCTAAGAATGATGAGGAAGGCCGCGCGTTGCTAACTGCGTTTAACTTCCCATTTAAGAAATAAGGGTAGGGTTATGGCAAAGAATTCAATGAAAGCGCGCGAAGAAAAACGCGCTAAATTAGTTGTAAAGTTCGCTGAAAAGCGCGCAGCTCTTAAAGCTATCATCAGCGGTGTTGAAACTTCTGATGAAGAGCGTTGGGACGCGGTATTAAAGCTACAAAGCCTTCCGCGTGATTCTAGCCCTGCACGTCAACGTAATCGTTGTAACATTACGGGCCGCCCACACGGTTACCTTCGTAAGTTCGGCTTAAGCCGTATCAAAACTCGCGAAGCAGCCATGCGCGGTGAAATTCCTGGCCTTAAAAAGGCTAGCTGGTAATAGAATCTCGGGAGTAAGACAATGAGCTTGCAAGATCCAATCGCGGATATGTTTACACGTGTTCGTAACGGCCAAACAGCGAAAAAGGTTTCAGTATCTATGCCTTCTTCAAAGTTAAAAGTTGCTGTTGCAAAAGTGCTTAAAGACGAAGGTTACATCGCTGATTTTTCAGTGAGTGGCGACGCTAAACCTGAACTAGCTGTTGAATTAAAATATTTCGAAGGCAAAGCTGTTATCGAAACAATTCAACGCGTTAGCCGTCCAGGTCTACGTATTTATAAGAAACGTGGTGATTTACCAACAGTAATGGGCGGTTTAGGCATTGCTATCGTTTCAACTTCTAAAGGCTTGATGACTGACCGTGCTGCACGTGGTGCTGGCGTTGGTGGTGAAATCATCGGCTTTGTAGCTTAATCGGAGGGAACTATGTCTCGTGTTGCTAAGGCACCAATCAATGTTCCTGCCGGTGTAGAAGTTACACTAAACGGCCAGGACATCAAAGTTAAAGGCAAAAACGGTGAGTTAAGCCGTACAATCAATGCTGCAGTTGAAGTTGTAGTAAACGAAAACGTAATCACTACTCTTCCTCGTGAAGGTGTAGTAAATGCATGGGCTCAAGCAGGTACTGCTCGCGCTCTAATCAACAACATGTTAGTTGGTGTTGATGCAGGTTACGAACGTAAACTTCAGTTAGTTGGTGTTGGTTATCGTGCTGCAGCCAAAGGTAAAGTATTAGACTTAACTCTTGGTTTCTCACACCCAGTGAATTTCGAAGTTCCTGAAGGGATCACTATCGAAACTCCTAGCCAAACTGAAGTTCTTGTTAAAGGCGCAGATAAGCAGCTTGTAGGTCAAGTAGCTGCTAACATTCGCGCATACCGTAAACCTGAGCCTTATAAAGGTAAAGGTGTTCGTTATGCTGATGAAAATGTGCGTCGTAAAGAAGCCAAGAAGAAGTAAGGTAAGACGATGGATAAAAGAACTGCTCGTCTACGTCGTGCTAAACGTACGCGTAGAAATTATATTGAACAAGGCGTAACGCGTCTTGTTATCCACCGCACGCCACGTCACATTTACGCTCAAGTAGTTACTGCTGAGGGTACTGTACTGGCTGCTGCTTCTACAGTTGAAAAAGCTATTAGCGAAACAGTTAAAGGCACAGGTAACATCGAAGCAGCGCAAGCTGTGGGTAAAACTGTTGCTCAACGTGCAGCTGACAAAGGTATCGAAAAGATTTCTTTTGATCGTAGTGGCTTTAAATATCACGGCCGTGTGAAGGCGCTTGCAGATGCAGCGCGTGAAGCCGGTTTGCAATTCTAGGAGTAGACGATGGCTAACGTAGAAGCAAAGCAACAACAGCCTGATTTAGCTGAGAAGCTAGTTGCTGTAAACCGTGTGTCTAAAGTTGTTAAAGGTGGTCGTATCTTTAGCTTCACAGCACTAACGGTTGTTGGCGATGGCGCAGGTAAAGTAGGTTTTGGTTACGGTAAAGCACGCGAAGTTCCAGCTGCGATTCAAAAAGCAATGGAAAAAGCGCGCCGTAACATGATTAATGTAGACCTTAATGGTAATACACTGCAACACCCTGTAAAGGGTCGTCATGCAGGTTCATTAGTATTCATGAAACCAGCCTCTGAAGGTACTGGTATCATCGCTGGTGGTGCAATGCGCGCAGTGTTAGAAGTTACTGGTGTACATAACGTATTATCAAAGTGCTACGGTTCAACTAACCCGATCAACGTTGTACGCGCAACTATTTCTGCGCTTGAGAACATGAGTTCTCCAGCACGCGTTGCAGCTAAGCGTGGTCTTAGCGTAGAACAGATCAAGGGGTAAACCATGGCTAAGCAAACTGTTAAAGTAACACAAGTAAAGAGCTCTATCGGTCGTTTACCGAAGCATAAAGCTACATTACGTGGTCTTGGTTTACGTCGTATCAACCACACTGTTGAGTTAGAAGATACTCCATGTGTGCGCGGTATGATCAACCAGGTTTATTACATGGTTAAGGTTGAGGGGTAATTCATGCGTCTGAATACACTTTCACCTGCTGCTGGTGCAAAAACAGAGAAAAAACGCCTAGGTCGTGGTATCGGTTCTGGTCTTGGTAAGACTGGTGGCCGTGGTCACAAAGGTCAAAAATCTCGTTCTGGCGGTACTGTACGCGTTGGTTTTGAAGGCGGTCAAATGCCAATCCAACGTCGTCTACCAAAATTCGGTTTCACATCACGCAAATCATTAGTATCTGCTGAAGTAAACCTTTATGAAATCGCTAAAGTTGAAGGCGATGTGGTAGAGCTTAGTACACTACAAGCAGCTGGTCTGGTTAAGAAGAACGTTCTGTTCGTTAAAGTAGTTAAATCTGGCGAAGTTTCACGCGCTGTGACTGTCAAGGGTCTTAAAGTGACCAAGGGCGCTCGCGAAGCAATTGAAGCTGCCGGAGGCAAGGTAGAAGAATAATAAGGAAAGTACCATGGCTAAACCAGGTCTAGATATGCAAAGTGCCCAAAGTGGTCTAGCGGAATTGAAGCGTCGCTTACTGTTCGTACTCGGAGCTATAATCATTTACCGTTTAGGTTCTTTTGTGCCAATCCCTGGTATTGACGCCGCTGTACTAGCCGAATTCTTCGAGCAACAAAAGGGCACCATAGTTGAAATGTTTAACATGTTCAGCGGTGGTGCGCTTGAGCGAGCATCGGTATTGGCATTAGGTATCATGCCTTACATCTCAGCTTCGATTATTATGCAGCTATTGACGCACATCCATCCTGCGATGATAGAGCTTAAGAAAGAAGGTGAACAAGGTCGTAAGAAGATCAGTCAATACACTCGTTATGCTACGCTTGTGCTAGCAACTGTACAATCAATCGGTATTGCAACCGGTTTACCTAATATGATGCAAGGTCTGGTTGTTAATCCAGGTTTTGGATTTTATTTCACCGCTGTGGTGAGCTTGGTAACTGGTACAATGTTCTTGATGTGGTTGGGCGAACAAATAACTGAGCGTGGTATCGGTAACGGTATCTCAGTTCTAATATTTGTTGGTATTGTTGCTAACCTGCCGTCTGCTATTGGTTCGACAGCCGAAATGGCGCGCCAAGGTGATTTGAATGTTTTAATGCTGTTAGTAATTGCTGTTATTGTATTTGCTGTAACTTACTTAGTGGTGTTCTTTGAACGTGGTCAACGACGTATTGTTGTGAACTACGCTAAACGTCAGCAAGGCCGTCAGGTGTTTGCTGCACAAAGTACGCATTTACCACTGAAAGTAAATATGGCGGGTGTTATTCCACCAATCTTTGCTAGTAGTATTATTCTGTTCCCTGGTACAATTGCCAGCTGGTTTGGTCAGGGCGAAGGTCCTGTTGCTGATGCATTACAAACTATCTCTTTAGCTCTGTCTCCAGGACAGCCGCTATATGCGATGGTATTGGCTGCAGCAATTATCTTCTTCTGCTTTTTCTATACAGCGTTGGTATTTAATCCACGTGAAACAGCAGATAACCTGAAAAAGTCTGGTGCATTTATACCAGGTATTCGTCCAGGTGAGCAGACATCGAAATACATTGATAAAGTGATGACACGCCTGACATTGGCAGGTGCTTTGTACATTACCTTTATCTGTCTGGTGCCCGAGTTCATGACAATGGCATGGCAAACGCCATTCTATTTCGGCGGTACATCAATTTTGATTATCGTTGTTGTGATTATGGACTTTATGGCACAAGTACAGACCCATCTGATGTCACATCAGTATGATTCTGTGCTGAAAAAAGCTAACCTTAAAGGCTACGGTCGATAAGGTCAGTCTACGGAGTTGAGTTATGAAAGTTCGTGCTTCCGTTAAGAAAATTTGCCGTAACTGTAAAGTTATTAAACGTGCCGGTGTTGTACGTGTAATTTGCAGTGAGCCTAAGCACAAGCAAAGGCAAGGCTAAGTAATAGTCGTACAGGCTGAGTATAAAAATGCTCAGCCTGTGTTCTTGGTTGAAGTTTGATTATTGGTTGAGTATCCTAACGGGCTTTTCAACAGAATATAATCAAATTCTAATATAGGAGATGTGTTAGTGGCCCGTATTGCTGGCATTAACGTCCCTGATCATAAACATGCTGTTATCGCATTAACTGCTATTTATGGTGTTGGTAAAACTCGCTCTAAGGCTATCTTAGCTGCGACAGGAATCGCTGAAACAACTAAAATCGGCGAATTAAACGAAGAATTACTTGATGTACTTCGTGAAGAAGTAGGCAAGTACACCGTTGAAGGTGATCTTCGTCGTGAAATCACATTAAATATCAAACGTCTTATGGACCTTGGTTGCTATCGTGGTCTTCGTCATCGTCGCTCTTTACCACTTCGTGGTCAAAGAACTAAGACTAACGCGCGTACTCGTAAGGGTCCTCGTAAGCCTATTAAGCGATAAGGGTAAAGACAATGGCAAAAGCACCAATTCGTCGTAAGAAGGTTAAAAAGCAAGTTGCTGATGGTATGGCTCATGTCCATGCATCTTTCAACAACACTATTGTAACGATTACAGATCGCCAAGGTAATGCTTTATCTTGGGCAACTGCAGGTGGTTCAGGTTTCCGTGGTTCACGTAAATCTACTCCATTCGCTGCACAGGTTGCTGCTGAGCGTGCAGGTACTGCTGCTCAAGAGTACGGTTTGAAAAACCTAGAAGTTTTCATTAAGGGTCCAGGTCCAGGCCGTGAGTCTGCTGTACGTGCTCTTAATGCTGTAGGTTACCGTATTACAAACATCACTGACGTGACGCCAATTCCTCATAATGGTTGTCGTCCACCGAAGAAACGTCGCGTATAACAATAGGTTAGTGGAGAAAGAACATGGCTAGATATTTGGGCCCTAAGCTCAAGCTAAGTCGTCGTGAAGGTACTGACCTGTTCCTTAAAAGCGGCGTTAGAGCGATTGACTCTAAATGTAAACTAGAGACAGCACCTGGTCAGCATGGCGCCCGTAAAGGTCGTTTATCTGATTACGGTTTGCAGTTACGTGAAAAGCAAAAAGTACGTCGTATCTACGGTGTATTAGAAAAGCAATTCCGCAACTACTATAAAGATGCTGCTCGTATTAAAGGCAACACTGGCGAAAACCTTTTACAACTTCTAGAACAACGTCTAGATAATGTTGTATACCGTATGGGTTTTGCAAGTACTCGTGCTGAAGCACGTCAACTTGTAAGCCACAAGTCGGTTATGGTTAACGGTATTGTTGTTAACATTCCTTCTTACAGAATCACTGCAGATGATGTAGTTGTTATTCGTGAGAAAGCTAAGAAGCAAGCACGTATTGTTGCTGCTCTTGAGTTAGCAGAACAACGTGAAAAACCAACTTGGGTTGAAGTAGACGGTAGCAAAATGGAAGGCGTTTTCAAACGTTTACCAGAGCGTTCTGATCTGTCTGCAGATATTAACGAACAGCTAATCGTCGAACTTTACTCTAAGTAAAGTAAGAGTTAAGAGAGGATAAAATGCAGGGTTCTGTAACCGAATTCCTAAAGCCAAGATTAGTCGAAATCGACGCAGTCTCACCAACACGCTCTAAAGTTGTTTTAGAGCCGTTAGAGCGTGGCTTTGGTCACACTCTTGGTAACGCTTTACGCCGTATATTACTTTCATCTATGCCAGGATGCGCAGTGACAGAAGTCGAAATCGATGGCGTATTGCACGAGTACAGCGCGAAAGAAGGCGTACAAGAAGACATCATTGAAATATTGTTAAACCTTAAAAGTTTAGCGGTTACTCTAGAAGGTAAAGATGAAGTTTTCCTTACCCTGACAAAATCAGGCGTAGGCCCTGTAACTGCGGCAGACATTCAGCATGATGGTGATGTTACGATCTGTAATCCAGATCACGTTATTTGTCACTTAACGACAGATAGCAGCAATATCAGCATGCGTATACGTGTTGAACGTGGTCGTGGTTATGTTCCTGCATCTAACCGTTTATCCTCTGATGACGATGAGCGCCCAATAGGCCGTTTGTTGCTTGATGCATCATTCAGCCCGGTTGAGCGTATTGCGTACTCGGTTGAGTCAGCTCGTGTTGAACAACGTACAGATTTAGATAAGTTAATTATCGACATGGAAACTAACGGTACACTGGATCCTGAAGAAGCGATCCGTCGTGCCTCAACAATCTTAGCTGAACAGCTAGATGCATTCGTAGATTTACGTGATGTTTCAGAGCCAGAAGCGAAAGAAGAGAAGCCAGAATTCGATCCGATTCTACTTCGTCCTGTCGATGATCTTGAATTAACTGTACGTTCAGCGAACTGTTTGAAAGCCGAGCAAATTCAATATATCGGTGATTTAGTTCAGCGCACTGAAGTTGAGCTTCTTAAAACACCTAATTTAGGTAAGAAGTCTCTAACAGAAATTAAAGACGTGCTAGCTTCTCGTGGTCTATCTCTAGGCATGCGCCTTGAGAATTGGCCGCCAGCAAGCCTTGCTGAATAATATAACTCACTGAATTAAGTTTAGTTAGAAGGATAGGGTAATGCGCCATCGTAAGAGTGGTCGTCAATTAAATCGCAATAGCAGCCATCGTAAAGCGATGTTTAGCAATATGGCAGGTTCTTTGGTGAAGCACGAAATCATCAAAACAACTTTACCAAAAGCTAAAGAGTTGCGTCGTGTAATTGAGCCTTTAATCACACTGGCTAAGACTGATAGCGTTGCAAATCGCCGTTTAGCGTTTGCTCGCACGCGTGATAACGAAGTTGTTGGTAAATTGTTTAACGAGCTAGGCCCTCGCTTTGAAGGTCGTCCTGGTGGTTACACTCGTATTTTGAAGTGTGGCTTCCGTGCTGGTGACAATGCTCCAATGGCTTATGTTGAACTAGTAGGTCGTGTTTCTACGACTGAAGAAGTTCAAGAAGACGCACAGTCTGCAGAGTAAGTCTGATATGACAAAAAAAGCCGAGCAATAGCTCGGCTTTTTTATGTCTAAAGTTTTATAATCTGTTTATCTGTTTATCTGTTTATCTGTTTATCGGAATATAAGAAACGAGCCCGTATTTATCTCTGTTAGTTTGATCAGTAACCGTTTTGGATGAAATATAAACGAATAATCTTTTTTATATGACTTTTTTAAATTAATGCTTGATCAAAAAAAGGATCTCCCTATAATGCGACCCCACTGAGACGGCAGACAGCAACGCTTAGCGAGGCGAAGGTCGAAT
>NZ_AQHJ01000018.1 GCF_014925405.1 Pseudoalteromonas ulvae UL12 | reverse complement strand
CTGCCGTCTCAGTGGGGTCGCATTATAGAGCGGCGAACTTTTTTGGCAAGGGTTATTTTAAGAAAAATGCAAAAAAGATCGTTTTAGGGCGAAATTAGTACGAAACGCTCAAAAAGAGTACTTTTATGATGTGTTTCGTACATGTAAATGGTTTAGCTTTGGAATAAAACCAGTTCCCACCCTGCTTTTTTCTGGTATTGAACTTCTTGTTCTAACTCTGTTTGCATCAGTGGGTGCTGTGATAACCAGTGGCTAGGTAAACTTAGTACTAATTTATCTTGCTCAGCGTGTAGTGTGATATCAGGTAATACGTCATTTTTTCTTCGCATTGTTAAAATTACCGCTAAACGCAGTATTCTTAAAATACGCATTACAAATTCGTCCTGATTACCAAATGTCTGTAATGATTTTCGCTCTATATCTGCACGGTGCTGCTTAACCAACTGTCCGATGATTTTATGTTGAGTCTGACTATAACCGGGCATATCGGTATTTCTAATAATGTAGCTAGTATGCTTTTGATACTGTTTGTACTCTATCAGTAATCCGACTTCATGTAGTTGAGCTGCAGCATAAAGCAAAGACACACCTTCGTGTTCTTCTATCTCCCAGCTTGTTTCAACTTGCAAAGCAAGAGTTCGTGTTAATTCTGCAACTCTGTGCCCTTGAACTTGATCGACATGATAACGCTCAATAAAGCTATCAATTGTTCTCTGACGTATATCATGATTTTGCAGCTCTGGAATCATGCTATATAGTACACCTTCACGAAGTGCACCTCCGGCTAATCCCATCGTTTCAATTTCAAGCGCTTCGAATAAAGCTATCAAAATTGCAAGTCCTGAAGCAAAAACCAACCGACGCTCTTCTAATAACCCCGGTAGCTCTAACTTATGAATATTTTTATAGAGTACTGCTTGATGCTTGATCGCATTTAGTTTATCCAGTGTTAGCAGATCATCTTGCCTTTGAGCAATCATGATTTCCTGAATAGCCTGCACGGTTCCAGATGCACCTGAGACACTTAGCCAACCAGTTTCTTTATATTGCTGCGAGATTTTAGCAATAACTAAATGTGCAGCTTTAATTGCGTCGTTGAAATTTTGGTGGGTTAGCTCGCCATCTTTAAAGTAGCGCTCCAAATAAGTGACGCACCCCATATTGAGGCTCTTATAATGCAATGGCGTGAAACCATCACCTATGACAACTTCTGTGCTGGCTCCACCAATATCAATAACTAATTGCTTGCCGATCGCTGCCGACGTGTAAGCGACACCTTTATAAATGGTCTTCGCTTCAGTTTCACCACTTATAATATTGATTTTATGATTGAGGATTTTTTCTGCTTGCTCAATAAACTGATCAGCATTAGTTGCTAAGCGCAAAGTGGCTGTTGCCACTATAGTAATATTGGTTGCTGGGATATCTTGTAATCGCTCAGCAAATAGTGACAAACACTCCCAACCTCGTTGCATAGCTGCAATACTGAGAACATTATCACTATCAAGACCTGCGGCTAAACGCACTTTACGCTTTAACCGCCCAATGGTCTGTAAACTCCCGGCCACTGATTTTGCAATCAGCATGTGAAAACTATTTGAACCTAAATCAATTACAGCATACACATTTTGATGCTGTTGAAATTGAGCACCGGTCATTTCTACCTCTTGTACTATCTCGCTCTATGTCGAGCGTTATGGGGTCTATTGCCACCTGAACGAGAGTTTTGCGATTGTGGCGCGCGCTTTCGTTGGATCCTAGGTGCGGGTATATCATCTATTAAGGCTGTTTTGTCATAATGTGACAGTGGAATAGCATGCTCCACATATTCCTCAATAGGGTCAAGATTATATGCATATTGCTCACACGCAAAGCTAATTGCTTTACCTGATGCGCCTGCACGCCCTGTTCTGCCGATTCGGTGAACGTAATCTTCACAGTCATCTGGTAAATCAAAATTAAAGACATGACTAACCGCCGGAATATGAAGACCGCGCGCCGCAACATCTGTGGCAACCAGAAAGTCCAAATTACCTGCAGTAAATTGCTCTAAAATCGAAATTCGTTTTTTCTGATTTACATCGCCCGTTAATAATCCAACACGATGATCTGCCGCTTTAAGCCATGCATATACCGTTTCGCACATATGCTTTGTATTAGAAAACACAATCGCTTTGTCTGGCCATTCTTCTTCTATTAATGTAAGCAGTAACGGAATTTTATCGGTTTGAGCAGTATGGAATAACTCTTCCACAATTCGTTTACCGGTTTTTTGACTTGGTTCTACTTGCACATGAATTGGATTTGTCATGTGTTCGAAGGCCAACTCTTGAACACGATACGATAACGTTGCCGAGAATAATAAATTTAACCTCTGTGATGCATCTGGCATACGTCTAAATAAATAACGAATGTCTTTAATAAAGCCCAAATCAAACATTCGATCGGCTTCATCTAAGACCACAACTTCGATTTCGTTCAGGCTGTAAGCGCCTTGTTTGTATAAATCGATCAGACGACCCGTAGTGCCAATTAAAATATCTACACCTTTTTCGAGCTGTGCTAGTTGTTTTTCATATTCCTCGCCACCATATACTAAACCTAAGTTAAGATTACAGTGCGGCGCTAAAATTTTAGCATCTTTGTGGATCTGAACAGCTAACTCCCTTGTGGGAGCCATGATCAGGGCTCTTGGGTGTTTGCTTTGGGCTTTTTTGTTTTGCAAAAGGTGATGACATGTCGCGGTTAAAAACGCGAGTGTCTTCCCTGTTCCTGTCTGAGCTTGCCCTGCAATATCGCGTTTTTCGATAGCAAAAGGTAAGCACTGGGCTTGAATTGGCGTACAAAATTCAAAGCCATTTTTAGTCAGGCCAGAAACAACTTCTGGTGCAAGATCAAAGTCCGCAAACTTTTTTTCTGATAGATGTGTATTATTCATAGCGATAAAGCATAACGCTTAAGCTTGCAATAAGAAACAAGAGTGTTTAAATACACATTAAATAAATTTGCTAATATATGATGGAGAGCTCAATGAGCGACAAAATAATCCAATTAACTGATGATAGTTTCGAAGCAGACGTACTTAAGTCTGAAAAACCAGTCCTAGTTGATTTCTGGGCTGAGTGGTGTGGTCCTTGTAAAATGATCGCCCCTATCTTAGATGATGTGGCAGGTGAGTTTGCTGATCGTGTAGTTATTGGTAAATTAAACATCGACCAAAACTCAGGCACTCCGCCTAAATTTGGTATTCGTGGCATTCCAACTTTGTTGCTTTTCAAAGATGGCCAAGTAGCTGCGACAAAAGTAGGTGCACTCTCTAAAACTCAACTTGTTGAATTTTTAGAAAATAACATCTAAATAAGAAAAGGGCTCTGCCCTTTTTTTTTATTTTATTTTTATAAGAGCTGGACGCACTAAAAAATAGCTGCTAGCTTATTAAGCCAAAGATACATCCCTTAGTTAATTTCAAAATACCGCAACTCAAATTAAGTTTGAGCATTTTAAACAGTAAAGAACCCACCAATATGCATTTACGCGAATTAAAAGACAAGCCTATCAATGAGCTTGTAAAGCTAGCCGAGTCCATGGGACTTGAAAACGTAGCCCGCTTAAGAAAACAAGATATTATTTTTGCCATTTTAAAGTCTCACGCTAAAAGCGGTGAGAATATTTTTGGCGGCGGAGTACTCGAAATCCTTCAAGATGGTTTTGGCTTTTTAAGATCATCTGAAGCGTCTTACCTAGCAGGTCCTGATGACATATATGTCTCACCAAGCCAAATTCGCCGCTTTAGTTTACGTACCGGTGACTCGATATCTGGTTTGATTCGCCCACCTAAGGAAGGCGAACGTTATTTTGCTTTACTAAAAGTGAATGAAGTTAACTTTGACCGTCCTGAAAGCTCTCGTACTAAAATCCTTTTTGAAAATTTAACCCCTCTTCATGCCAATGAGCGTTTACGCATGGAGCGTGGAAATGGTAGTACTGAAGACATCACGGCACGAGTATTAGATCTTGCCTCACCTATCGGACGAGGACAGCGTGGCTTATTAGTTGCGCCGCCAAAAGCCGGTAAAACGATGTTATTACAAAATATCGCGCAATCAATCACTCATAACTATCCTGAGTGCGAGCTAATGGTACTTCTGATCGACGAACGTCCAGAAGAAGTTACCGAAATGCAGCGCCTTGTTAAAGGTGAAGTGGTTGCTTCTACCTTCGATGAACCAGCCAGCCGTCACGTTCAGGTTGCCGAGATGGTCATCGAAAAAGCAAAACGTTTAGTTGAACATAAAAAAGACGTCATTATTCTTTTAGATTCGATTACTCGTTTGGCACGCGCCTATAACACCGTTATTCCTTCTTCAGGTAAAGTTCTAACTGGTGGTGTTGATGCGAATGCACTTCACAAACCAAAGCGTTTCTTTGGTGCAGCGCGTAACGTAGAAGAAGGCGGCAGCTTAACAATTATTGCCACCGCTCTAATCGATACCGGCTCTAAAATGGATGAAGTTATCTATGAAGAGTTTAAAGGTACCGGTAATATGGAACTCCACTTAAACCGTAAAATTGCAGAAAAACGCGTTTTCCCTGCGATTGACTTTAATCGCTCAGGCACACGCCGTGAAGAATTACTTACTAAAGCAGATGAATTACAAAAAATGTGGATTCTGCGTAAGATTGTTCATGAGATGACTGAGATTGATGCGATGGAGTTTTTAATCGATAAATTATCGATGAGCAAAACCAACGATGAGTTCTTTGATTCAATGAAGCGCAAGTAAGCATCAAAAACATAAAAAACTCACGCCTGACCTAGTCAGGCGTTTTTTTTGGTTCGTGATTTTTCTATTTTTGAACTATACCTACTGTATTGTTAATTAAATCAATTATGACATTATGCAGGCTTCAAAAATCACTTTACTCTCGTTATCATCCCTTTCCATAATTCACTTAGCTTGTTTATCTTATTTCGAAGTAAACACAATACTGACAATTCTTATTATTTGTGCTGACATAGCTATTATTGCAGCCTTATATTTCTACCTAAAAACACATCCCTCTTTTAAAGAACAATATCTATTTAACTTTGCCAATGCAGTGAACAATCCAGAAAAAATTAATTTAAAATTTCGCTACCAAGATACAGGTCAATTACCCCCTAAAGAATGCGTTGATATCAATAATTGGCTAGAGTTGATGGACCATTTACTCAACGAGATTTATTCATCTTCAGCAAGACTCTCCCCTATGGCCAATGAACTTAGGGATACCTACACCTCCATGAGTCAAAAAGCCACTATGCAGCATAATCATGGAGAAGTGCTCGGTGAATCCATGAATGCCATGATTGAGGTATCACGTAGCCTCGATGAGAACCTTGAGAAAATTTATCAAGCGGTTGGATCAGCAACCAGATCAGTGAAACAAACACGCCAAGATGCCAATAAAAGCCAGTCCAGCCTACTCAATTTAGCTGAGCAAATAGAACAAACCAGCAAACAAATAGATGAACTCAAGCACGATAGCGACCAAATCAGTTCCATTATTGAAGTTATCAATGCTATTGCAGAGCAAACCAATCTTCTCGCGCTCAATGCTGCAATTGAAGCTGCACGCGCTGGTGAGCAAGGACGTGGTTTTGCCGTGGTCGCTGATGAAGTGCGCAACTTAGCCGCACGCACCAGTAAATCAACGCAAGAAGTCAGCACCATGATAGCTAAAATTCAAAAAGGTACAGATACGGTGCATCAATTGATGCTCAAAGGACAAGAAGAAACAGAACAAACAGTGGCCCTCTCAAAAGAAGCCACAAACGAAGTGGATCATATCGAAGCATCAATGCTCGATATTCACTCGTTATCTGAGCAAATTCATCAGCAAGTCACACAACAAAAAGCTGTTTCTGACGAAGCACAGTTATCTGTTGACGCAATGATGGAACTCAACTCTGACGCATTATCCAGTACAAAAATTCAGGTAATCTCAAGTGATGATTTACAAAAATTAGCTCAGAGCTTAAAAGAAAAGCTCGAAATGTTCGACTTTTCAGATATGGATTGGGACACCAAACAACGTCCAGCAAAACAACAAAAAATAGAGTTAAGCACCCAAAAAGAAGCAGACTTAAAACTCGGTGAAGTCGAGCTGTTTTAGCTCGACGTTCAGTTATGATTCGATGGAAAAAACATCAGCATCTAAAAATGCCGGAAACGACGTTTTAAATTGTGCTAAAGCCTGCAAATCAAGTGTTAGCTTACAAATAGCCTCCTGATTATCGGGTGCAATCCCCAAAGGCTCACCAACAAAATCATACCCAGCTGTACCGCCATTATGCGCGACGCCATTACCATCCTCGCCGACACGATTAACACCCAATACAAAGGCTTGATTTTCCATCGCCCGCGCTTTTAATAGGGTATCCCAAATATGCCGCCTGGCTGCTGGCCAATTAGCGACATTGACGAGCACATCATAATCATTGCAATTGCGTGACCACACAGGAAAGCGCAGGTCATAACAAACAAGTGGTAGAATGCGTACCCCTTTGACTGTCAACACTGTTCTGTTTGTGCCTGCAACAACAAAATCGCCCTCGTTACCAAGGCGAAACAAATGACGTTTATCATAAAACTGCACATCACCATTAGGCCATACCCAAAAGAAACGATTCGCTGCTTTATTGCCTTGATGAACGAGCACTGATCCGGCAATCACCGCATCGAGTGTCGCTGACATCTTTTTCATCCAAACAAGTACATCTTCGCCAGTCTCATCAACTCGTATACGTCGCTCGGCAATAGCAAAACCAGTTGCAAACGTCTCTGGCAATAAAATCAGATCCACATCCTTACATTCTAGGAGCTGTGTCGATAGCTTCGCTAAATTAGCGGCGCGATCGCACCACTGAATATCCGTTTGCACAAGCGCAACAGTTAAAGTTGACATAATTTCTCCGCAGCAGCGATAAGCGTCTCATCGTTTTTGGCAAAACATAAGCGAATAACTTTGTCTGTTGATTTTGCCTTATAAAACACACTCAGTGGAATCGCCGCCACCCCAACCTTTTGCGCCAACCAATGGCAAAAATCCACATCATTCAGGTCTGAAATATCGCTGTAATCTAACAATAAGAAATATGTTCCTTCACTCGCAAGCAACTTAAATCGGCTCGCAGATAATGCCGCAACTAATACATCTCGTTTTTGCTGATAGAAGCCAGCTAATTGCTCAACATGCTCAGGTTGTTGCTCAAGCATTGCAGCTAAACCATGCTGAGCAGGGGTAAAGCTTGAGAATGTCACGTACTGATGGATTTTCCTAAACTCAGCCGTTAACTGAGGCGGCGCAACACAATATCCCATTTTCCAACCAGTACAGTGAAATGTTTTGCCAAAGCTAGACACCACAAATGCACGCTTGAATAACGCGTCGTACATCAACGCACTTAAATGTGTGACACCATCAAAGGTAATATGTTCGTAAACTTCATCGCTAATTAGGTAAAGGTCGTGCTTTTCAATCAAACCTGTAAGCGCTGTGATATCGTGTGGTTTGAGTACTTTACCCGTTGGATTGTGCGGAGTATTAATAATAATGGCGCGGGTTTTATCATTGACCGCAGCTTCAACAACCTGCCAATCAATTGCATAGTCAGGAGCAGTTAGGTGGATATGCTTACACGTGCCGCCAGCAAGCTCAATGGCAGGTTGGTATGAATCATAGGCTGGATCAAAAATAATCACTTCATCACCAGGCCTAACCAAAGTTTGGATCGCAACAAACAACGCTTCTGTTGCACCTGAAGTGACAGTGACCGTTTGTTCGCCATTAAGCTGTGTACGATATTTACGTGCGATAAGCGCGGCGATTTGCTGCTGCAAAGATGCAATACCGGATGAGGGTGAATATTGGTTTAACCCACGCTCAATATAAAGTGCCACTTGGTTTTTTAGAAACTCAGGGGTATCAAATTCAGGAAAACCTTGTGATAAATTTATCGCTTGATGTTGATTTGCCAATGCTGACATTTGAGTGAAAATGCTCGTTCCGAGCGCTGGTAGCTTACTTTGAAACACCCTTACACCTTCATATTTAATTCAGAATACCACTTGTTTGTTTTACCATGAAAACAAACAAAACAACAAAAACAGTATATAGTTTTCAGTTAAAAGCGATGGTATTATTGCATAAAATGGATGTATAGCCATCTAAACGTTTTAAGGGGCAAAATGCAAAACCGATACGCAATTGAGCAACTCATCGAAGCCGGTGAGTGGATCAGCCAAAAAGGCTGGGTGCCCGCAACGGGCGGCAATTTTTCAGCTAAAACAGATAGTGGCTTTGTTGTCACTGCCAGCGGTCACGATAAAGGCCAATTAACAGCTGAGCATTTTTTACAGTTTGATATCCATGGGCAAATCGAATCTGGTGCAGGTAAACCCTCTGCAGAAACTGATTTACACCTTAGTCTTTATCAATTAGACGACCAAGCAACATGCGTTTTGCACACTCATTCTGTGGCGGCGACTGTGTTATCGCGTTTTATAACAACAGATACACTGATGATCACTGGTTACGAAATGCAAAAATCCCTAACAGGCGTGGCCAGTCACGAAGAAACCATTCAAATTGCGATTTTTGATAATGACCAAGATATTGAACGATTGGCTGAAAAAGTAACTGCTCGCTATCAGCACTCACCTCTCTATCATGGCATTCTCATCCGCGGCCATGGTCTGTATGCGTGGGGGCGTTCTCCTGCCGAGACCCGCCGTCACCTCGAAGGATTGGAGTTTTTATTTGCATGTGAATTAGAGCGCATTAAATTAGAGGCATCATTATGATCAAAGCATTTATCACCGATATTGAAGGTACCATTACTCGCATCTCTTTTGTGAAAGACATTTTGTTTCCTTATGCAGCCAAGCACATTGCTGAATTTGTCCGTAAAAATCACGCCCATGCTGAGGTGAGCGAACAAATTGAGGCGGCTAAAGTAGCTATGAAGCAACCTGATGCAACTTTAGATGATGTTATAACAACCTTACAGCATTGGATTGAGACCGACCAAAAAATCACCCCTTTAAAACAATTACAAGGGATGATTTGGCAACATGGTTATCAAAATAACGATTTCACAGGGCACCTCTATCCTGATGCTTATCAATTTTTACAGCAACAGAATAATCAAGGATTCGCACTTTACGTGTACTCTTCGGGCTCAGTAAAAGCACAACATTTATTGTTTGAATTTTCTGATTATGGCGATATTCGTGCATTGTTTAGTGGTTATTTTGACACTTTAGTCGGAGGGAAAAAATCAGCTAGTTCTTATCAAAACATCATGGAGCAACTCCCTTACAGTGCCCATGAAGTGATCTTTTTATCCGATGTACTCGATGAACTCGATGCAGCTAAAGCTGCCGGATTACACACCTGTCATTTAGTGCGCGATGGCCAAGAAACCTCACCTGAGCACTTCTCGATTGGTGATTTCACTGAATTTACTCTGGAGCAATATCGATGAGCCAACTAAGCATTTATCACACCTCAGAAAACGTCACACCGATTTTTCACAGCCAAGATCATCAAGAAATAGCAACGCAATTAGACAAAGTGTCTGTTCGCTTTGAACGCTGGCAAGCTGCCACCACCATTACCGATGAAACGTCAAACGAGATGATTTTAAACGCTTATCAACAAGATATTGATCGACTAAAAAGCGAAGGTGGCTATTGCACTGTGGATGTCATTTCCCTCGCTAAAGGCAATCCGAATGCTGCTCAGCTACGTGAAAAGTTCTTATTTGAGCACACTCATAACGAAGACGAAGTGCGCTTTTTTGTCGCCGGTCAAGGGTTATTCTGCTTGCATATCGATGACAAGGTGTATCAAGTTTTATGTCAACGAGGGGATTTAATTTCCGTACCAGCAAATACTCCGCACTGGTTTGATATGGGATCCGATCCTGAATTTACAGCAATCCGTTTATTTAATAATGAAGCTGGTTGGGTCGCTCACGGCACTCAGTCAGAGATTGCCTCTCAGTTCCCACAGCTCAACTAAAGGAGTTAAACAATGGAAGCGCTTTTTTCTTATGGCACTTTGCAGCAGCAAGCAGTACAGCTTGATACCTTTGGTAGAAAGTTAATTGGCGAAGCTGATACATTAGCTGGTTTTATTATAGATAAAGTCGAAATTACCGATGCAGCAGTGCTAAAAAGCAGTGGCCAACGCTTTCATCCTATTTTGCGCCATTCTGGCAATCTTAACGATTGCGTGCCTGGCACAATTTTTTTAGTCACTCACGATGAACTCAAGCAAGCTGATGACTATGAAGTGGATGATTATAAACGGGTATTATTAACATTTGTTTCAGGTAAACAAGCTTGGTGCTATGTTGACGCTCAAACGACACAATTCTAAAATAACTTAAAAAGTCACGACGTCAAAAAAGCGGTTTTTTGTGATTGCTGTCAGTACTGAAATCTCACTGAGTGCAATCGCTACAATTTGTTGCTCAGTTTGAATTTTTAACACTTCAACCTTGTCATCAGAACCATCATTTGCAGCTTGATAGGTCGTGGTCAGGGCATAACCGCTCACTATTTGCTGATCTTTGAGCTGCAACTGGATACGATAACCGTACAAACACGCCACCTCGACATAATCATGGCCAGCACACTGCATCATTTACACCTGCACTTCCATGGTTAAATATTGCTTCACGCTCTCAACCGCCTCTGCCACTTCATCGAAATCTTCATACTTAATCACTTGTTCAAGATAACGCGCCGCACTCGCTAATTGTTCAAACTGGAACATCGCCGCTGCACCTGCAATTTTATGAGCCTGCTGACCGAGTTGATTAAAGTCACCTTGAGAATATGCCAGCGCGAGATCTAAAGCCTCTTGCTGAAAACTACTTTGAAAACGCTCAATTAAGTCAGACATATCGATTTGTTCGAGCAACTCAGGTGCTTTTTCCATCAGCTCTTTTTGCGCCAAATGCTTAGCAAGAGTTTCGATAAACAGCTTGCGCTCAATGGGCTTTTTCAAATGATCATTAAAGCCTAACTCATAATACTGTTTGACTTCATGGGCCATAGCATTGGCTGTCAGCGCGATAATTGGCGTATTACAACCGCACTCTTTCAACAACTTAAACGCTGCGATTCCATCCATTTCTGGCATTTGGATATCTAGCAAAATAATATCGATATCCGTTTTAAGCGCTATTTCGACGGCTTGTTTGCCATTTTCTGCGCACAACACCGTAAAACCAAGTTTCTCTAACATCAAACTAATTAAACGTCGGTTATCTTCGTGATCTTCTGCCACTAAAACAACCCCTTCAAACAATGTCTGTGGCACTGTCTCTAACGGGGCTGGGCTCAGTTCTTCTTGGTAATCAAATAGCTGATCACAAGTTAAATGCAGCGTAAATTGGCTGCCATGGCCTAATTCACTATCGACACTAATGCTACTGTTCATTAGGTTAGCGAGCTGTTCTGATAAACACAAACCTAAACCTGAACCACCAAAACGACGACTAATTGTATTATCACCTTGCGTAAAGCTATTGAAAATATTGCCTAATTGCTCTTGTGTCATACCAATACCCGTATCGGCGATGCAGAACTTCAACCCGAACTTAGTCTCAGAAACCGTAAGGCTAACAGAGCCCTGATCGGTAAATTTCACGGCATTTGAACACAAATTTATTAAAATTTGTTTGAGCCTAAACTTATCCATTTCGATGTAAAAAGGCGAAGGTAAATGATGAATGAGCTCAAGCTTCAAACCTTTGCTACGCGCGGGTTCATCAAACATTTGCATCACGTCGCTCACTAAGCTCACTACATTATGTGGCATTTTATCGAGTGTGAGCTTATTGGCTTCAATGCGTGTTAAATCAAGGATATCGTTGATTAGCTCCAGCAGATGCAAGCTATTGGTATAGATGACTTGCACTTCATCACGTACCTTATCTGCCGATATGTCACCATTTATGATTAACTCAGCTTGCCCCATTACCGCCGTCAATGGAGTGCGGATCTCATGGCTCATATTGGCTAAAAACTGACTTTTAACCTCACTGGCACGTTGTAGCTTTTTACTTATTTCTTCTAGCTCTTCGCTGCGTTGTTTCACTTTTTCACTCAGTTGCAGCTTGGCATTTTCTGAAATAGCGCGACGGAACAGCAAAAATGTAGAGACCAGTAATAAAATCGCGACGACAATCGTAAAGTTTCGCTCAGTACGAGTTTGCGCCAAACTGAGGGCATCAATCCGGTTTGTTTGTTTGAGTTGTTTGACTTGTTGACTGAGCTGTTCTGAATCAAGTAACGCTTGGTATTGTGTCAATTTATCTTGTAGCTGCTTATCTGACTCATCTTTCACTTGGTCTTTGTAGCTTTGCAAGGCGCGCAATGCTTTGATTGGTTGCAGCTGAGATGCTGAGATGAGGGCGTGTAAGGTGAGGTTTTCTTTGAGCTGATCACGGTACATCATCTCACTTGACACTTCACTCGACTGATGTAAAAAATCAAGCGCTAACTCAAAGTTTTTCGCTATAAATGCTAATTTCGCTTGTGTGTATAAACTGCCTGCATAGGCCGCTTTATTACTCGATTGCTCAGCGACTTGCGCCGCCAATGTTGCATATTCATTGGCTTTAGCAATCTCTCCCGTCAAGCTATAGAGTTCTGCCAAATTATGATACTGCGAAGCACTGTTATAGGCATCACCTGTATCAAGGTAATATTGTAATGACTTTTGTAAGTACTGTTCGCTGAGCTGAAATTGACCATCATTTTTATAGGCCGCCCCGAGATCGCCGTAACCTAAGGCTAAACCTACTAAGTCATTAAGCGCTTGGCGCCGGGTTATGACCTGCTCCAGCATTTTAATCGCGTAGTCATTTTGCTTTAATCGTAAGTGCAACCCAGCAATATTAAATAAAATATCGACCTTATCTGTTTCTGAACCCAATTCGTTATAAATCGGCTGTGCTAACTGATAATATTTTAGCGCTTGCTCTACACTGCCCATCGCAGCATTCACTAAACCCAAATTATTGTAGGTTTTTGCGCGCATAAGCGGTTCATCTATTTCGACAAACAGCTGCTCGGCATATTGATACGCTAGCAATGCACTTGGGTTGTTACCCATCAAATAATGAATGACACCTAAGCGATTGTAAGCAGAAGCTTGCTCAAGTTTTAAATCATGTGTTTTAGCGACTTCTAGGGCATTATTTAATTGCGTAATCGTCTGTTGGTATTGCCCATTTTGATAGTAGATACGACTGATTTCAAAATAGACTGTAATTTTTTCAAGTGGCGAGAGTTCAGTTTGAGATAAGAAAAGATCAAGGGCTTTAATTTGGGCTTTATCATCGGGAAGAGCGCTAATTTCTGATATTTTAGCTGTAAATGGTGACGAGTTTTGCGCATACGCTGTCGTCATGCAACAACAAAATAGCACCGCTACCAACACTGTCCATATGCATTTAATCATCAAATTGCCTGCACGCCGTTTGACGTTCCTAAAATAATTATCGAGCCTTGTTTCCTCTTTATACCATTTTATATTTATTAAAAAAACTGCATTCAGATTAACCCCCTATCAAAGGAGTCATCTGAATGTATGTTGGTGTGAATTAAAGCATGCGCAACACGCCACTGTGCACATCCAACTGAGAATAAATTCCCGTGTCGAGTACCCAGCCAGTGACTAACTCTGCGGGCGTCACATCAAAAGCAGGATTATAAACCTGAGCATTATTAGGTGCCCACTGGCATTGTCCAAAACTGCCACTCACCCCTTTAACTTCAGCCGGTTCGCGCTGTTCTATGGGAATCGCCTCACCATTTTCACATTCAATATCTAACGTTGTGGTTGGTGCCACAACATAAAACTCAATGTCATGATGTTTTGCCAGCACAGCTAAGTTATAGGTGCCCACTTTATTGGCAAAGTCACCGTTTGCGGCAATACGATCAGCGCCGACAAAAATCTTATCCACCTTGCCCGCAGCCATTAAACTCGCCGCCATATTGTCACAAATCAATGTGTAAGGGACTTGCCAATGATCTAATTCATAAGCAGTCAGCCGCCCACCTTGTAGTAAAGGACGGGTTTCATCCACCCAAACATGGATTTTCTTATTTGCTTGATGCGCTTTATAAATCACACCCAAAGCAGTGCCGACGCCAGCGGTAGCCAAAGCTCCTGTATTGCAATGCGTTAAGATCTGATCGCCTTCTTGTACTAACTCGTTGCCAAAATTAGCCATAGAGTTACACAAAGCAATGTCTTGCTCAAAAATTTCCTCGGCACAGGTTTGAAGCGCGCGAATATACTCATCTTTAGCAACTGCGGCACTCATTTTATCCATACAATGCATTAGATTAACCGCTGTTGGTCGGGCTTGGCGTAATTGTGCGATGGCTTCGATTAACTGCTCTCGAGAACACTGTTGGCTTGCCAAATGAGCAACCAATAAACTGGCCCCAATGCCGATTAATGGTGCACCACGAATTTTAAGTGCTTTAATTAAACTTTCCATATCAGCGACCGACTCACAAGGCAGCCATACTTCTTGATGCGGTAATAAATATTGATCAAGCACCCATAACTGGTTGTCTTGATATTTTAGGCTAGCGGCTTGTAAATTTTTCATCGTGATATCCGATTTAAATTGTGAGGTAAGAGCTTAAAACTCAATTCATTCATACAAAACTGAGTTTAGCAAAGGAACTATTTTACCCTAGCAAGAACTCACCAGCAACAACAGAAGTATAGACATCTAAACACTTAAGGATATAGAATGCCGAAAGTCCAAATATTGATAAGGTGTGCAAATGAGCCAATATACCGCCTTCACAGAGCAAGATGCGCTTGCCTATGTTCAAGAAAAATCAGGATTATTTACTGCAGACGAACCACTAAACTGCTACGAGTTTGGTGATGGAAACTTGAATATGGTATTCAGGATCAGTAATCACACTGGGACGAGTGTTATTTTAAAACAAGCTTTGCCTTATGCACGTTGTGTTGGCGAGTCTTGGCCTTTAACACTAGACCGTGCGCGTATCGAAGCGCAAGCACTCATTGCCCACAGTAAAGTATGCCCTGAACACACAGTAAAAGTACTCGATTACAACCCAGATTTAGCGCTCATCTTATTAGAAGATTTAGGTGACATGCAGATTTTGCGAGGCGCGCAAAATCAAGCCAAACAATTTGACTTGCTAGGTGAGCACGTCGCTGATTACCTTGCCAAAACCGCCTTTTACTACTCTGACTTTTATTTAGATGCTCAAGAAAAAAAGGCTCTGGTTGCGCAGTTTATTAATCCCGAGCTTTGCCAAATCACTGAAGATTTATTTTTCAGTGATCCTTATCGCAAACACGAACGCAATAATTATCCTGCGCAATTGCAGCCACTCGTCTTAGAGCTTTGGCAAGATGACGCACTCAAAACAGCCGTTGCTCAATTAAAAGCCAAGTTTTTATCTTCCCCACAATCACTATTGCACGGTGATATGCACAGTGGCAGCATCTTCGTCGATGCACAGCAGACAAAAATGATTGATCCTGAATTTGCTTTTTTTGGCCCAATCGGTTTTGATCTTGGTTCATTTATTGGCAACTTGTTACTCAATTATTGCGCTCAAAATGGCCGCATTCAGGATGAAAATGAGCGCCACACGATGCAAGCTCACCTTTTGCATACTTTGCATACCACAGTGAGTGAGTTTGCCCGTCAATTCACCCAATTGGCTTCACAACATACGCAAGATGTTAATTTTCAAGAACCTGCGTATATCAGCGCCTTTATTCAGAGCGTAATCAAAGACGCGGTTGGCTATTGCGCAACTGAGCTTATCCGGCGCACAATCGGTCTAGCACATGTGGCCGATATTGATACTATTGCGGATGAAAGCGCGCGCTTAGATGTGCAACAGCAAACGATTAATTTAGGACGACAGCTCATCAAATCGGCTGACGATATTCACGACGCTCAGTCACTCAAAGCTGTCTTATCGTCATTACTAAATTAATACACTGACAACGTTTATAGATAAGGGCCTTGTTAAACAAGGCCTTTTTATTTTTAACTATCCCTGCTAACGTTTAAATACACATGTTTATAAAGGGTCAAACATTATCAATAATCCAATCCTTGATGACGTTTTAACTGCGTTGTTGCAGCAACCTCAGTGGAAAGTCCACGAACTCACTAGCATGCTCGGCAAACAAAATATCTTGACGACCTTAGACACAGATGCAAATAAAGACCTATTCAAACGCAATTTTTTGGTGATGAATGCATTGTTTACATTGCAAACAGAGCTACAAAAACAGCAGCTTAGTATTGAGATCGACAGCTTTAACGTCACACTGATTGATACCTCCCTTCATCCACGCCTTACCACTCCCAATACATTAGCGAACTATTATCTCAACTGGCAAAACTACGACACCAGCGCAGAAGAAATCACACAGTTATTGACCGATTTTTGGCAACAATTTGGCCAGCAATCTGACTTTTCATCAATCAATCACACACAAGTAGAGCAAGCGTTTGCGCGATTTGAACTAAACGCCACCAGCTCCTTTGAGGCCGTTAGCCAACGCTGGCGCCAATTGGCATTAAAGTATCACCCAGATAAAGCGGGAGGCGACACAGAAAAATTCCAACAATTACAAAATGATTGGCAATTGTTGAAACGTCATTTTAAATTGCTTTCAACCGCACAAACATAAAAAGCCACATGCAGTGGCTTTTTATCAACGCGTTAGGTCATTATTTGCTATTCAATAAGGTTTGAATCTCGTCAATCTGCTCAGGCGTTAATGTCGCGTTTTGTAACAACGATTTAATCACCGCAAATTCGTGGCCACCTTCTCCCTCGATATCCAAAGCAAACTTCATCACTTTGACATGTTCTGGGTGTTTTGGTGCGTTTGGCGCAGCCGGTGGGGGTGGGATATCGATATTCAGTTCATCGCCTTGGCTAATGAACACCATTTTGTGAGTGATATCATCGCCATCGGTGTAAGCTTCAATCACTTTATCTTTTAAGACAAAGACATTTTTACCTTCCCCTGACTCTATTTGTGTCAGTAATTTACGCACTTTCTCTTGAGATTCAGCGGGTAACTGGCTAATTTTTTCATCTAACTGCGCACTGCCCAGCTCCGACTTATCAAAGTGAATAACATGATTGCCTTGGCCTTCATTCACCATCACTTTCAGATCCGATAAATCTTGTTCAAGTTTAATCATTGTTGTTTGCGTGTTTTGCGCCGCAACTACCCCTGATGCCAACATCAACCCAGATACAAGTAACAACTGACTAAATTTATTTAAACTATGAGTAAGTAACATATTTTTCTCCTTGCGATACCATCGCTAATGATTGTTTAAGTGAATAACTCTCTTACCCTAATGAAAAATACATGCCAAATAAAAAACATGTTTATTTTTAATGCTTTAGCTTAAATTCAGGTTCAAAGCCCTCTCCCCGATATCCTGATATGAGGAAATGCGAATACTGATATCAGGAAACTCGGTTTTTCACCCGCGGCATAACACAGCGAATAAATTTAATTTCCCTTAAATTACAGAGCGTTAAAAATATGCTTTGTTGCTTATTTTATGGAATGTTTCTTGATAGATACGTACAAGGCATTTATGTTATCTGAGCGTGAGCGAACAATAAGGAGTTTCAGTGAGTATTCGACGGTATTTTATTTTAGGCATTAGTCTGATTTTTCTAGTACTTGCGGCCTGTCAGGCACTATTGGTGCTGTACTTTAAAGATCAAGTGCGCCAAGACATCACTCAGCAATCACAGGTCATTACTAAAAAGCTCATCGGCAAAGCCCGGGACGATCTCAATGAGCGAATTATTGAATTCAGCGACGCAACTCCCAAAGTCATCATGTTGTCTGATGGTATTACGGTTTCAAACACCAGTGTTCCGCCGCCACCGCCCCCTAAACCTGATGAGGTCAACGCGCCCAATGCACCTAAAGCACCTCATCCGACAGTGAAAAAATATGAATTTAGGATCAATACTGAGCAAAGTAGCAACAACACCGCAGTCGCACCAGATCAGCTCATTGAGCTTCATCAACAAGCACTCAGCAATGAACTCAATACGCTGTTTATCCAGCTCGAAAGTGATGAATCGATTCAACATGTCATTAATGGCGAATTTCGCAGCTTTACCACCAGCTCCAGTTTCGATCAATTTGCACAGTTGATTTTATGGAGCATTATTGCCTCAAGCCTCGTTGCTGTAATACTGATGGTGTATTTTACTCACGCGCTTACTCGTCCAATCACAGCATTAAATACCGGCTTTGTCGCGCTACGCAATGGCAAATTAGGTTGCCAAATCACACCGCAAGGGGTGGCCGAAATCGCTTCATGCATCACTCAATTTAACCATACCAGCCAGCGCTTAGCCCAATTGAGCGAAAGCGAAAAACAACTAGAACAACAACGCCAACTGGTTGAACTAGGCGAGCTCAGTCGTGCCGTTGCACATTCGCTTCGCAATCCCATTCATACGTTAGGACTCACTTTAGAGCAATATTGGCAAAGCCAATCAACCCAGCAGCAACAGCAATTACAACGCATCGCTCATAATAAAATTGCGCACCTCAATAAAAATATCACCGCGCTGCTCACTCTTAGCAATAATGATGTCCGACGCGATCAGCCAGTGCCGCTGTCAGCCGTCATTCAAGATATTTTGCTTGAACTTGGCAATCAACACGCACTCTTTACTCTTGAACTTGATCACTCACTGAGTCTATACGGATTAGAGTCTGAAATTCGCACCATTTTACACACTGTTATAGTCAATGCCGTTGAAGCGAATCAACTCAAAAGTAGCACGCGCAATGCAATCACCATTACGAGTCAACAAATTGAAAATAAAGTGGTTGTGAGCGTGCAAGATCACGGCCCAGGCTTTAGCGAGGCTATTTTAGCCCATTTATTCGAACCTCATATTAGTAGCAAAGCCGACGGAGCGGGAATGGGGCTCTATTTAGCCAATCGGATCGCGCATTTGTATTATCAAGGCACACTCAACGTCACCAATCAGGCCGAAGGTGCTTGCGTGACAATCACACTGACCACAGGGATTGACCATGAGCACTAACACCCCCATTTTATTAGTTGAAGATGATCATGCTCAAAATGAACTCATCAGCGCCATGCTCAGCGCGGCAAGTTATCAAGTATTTAGCGCCTTTAGTGTCGAAGATGCCATCGTACTATTAAAACAACACCCCCATATTCAACTGGTTTTTACCGATTGGAAACTGGGCCAGCTCAGTGGGCTTGATTTAATCAATTACATTCGAGGTAACAAACTAGAGCACGGTATCGTGGTCGCAACCGCATATGGCTCTATTGAACATGCCGTACAAGCGATTGAGCAAGGGGCTGATGATTACCTCAGCAAACCCTTTCAACGCCAAGAGTTATTGTTAGCCTTAGCGAAAGCGAACAAAGCCAATATGCTGCGTTTAACGAATCAACAACTCAATAACCAACTGACAGAGCAAAGCAGTTTAGTCGATATCATTGGTCATGCTCCCTGTATGCAAAAAGTGTTTCAACGCATTGAGCGAGTGAGTGCCACCAGCGCAACCGTGTTAATCAGCGGCGAAAGCGGCACAGGTAAAGAGCTGGCTGCTCGGGCATTGCATCAGCTGTCTCATCGCAATAATCGCGCCTTTATTGCCATCAATTGTGGTGCCATCCCCGAAAATCTCGCCGAAGCAGAGCTCTTTGGTTCAGTCAAAGGAGCGTTCACCGGCGCCACCCACGATAAACAAGGTAAGTTTTCGGCCGCGGATCAAGGTACTATTTTTCTCGATGAAATTGCTGAACTCAGCCTAAGCTTACAAACAAAATTACTGCGTTTGTTACAAGAAGGGGTAGTCACACCGATTGGCGCCAATCACGAACAAAAAATTGATGTCCGGGTTATTGCTGCCAGTCACAAGAACCTGCACCAGATGGTACAAGATGGCGAATTCAGAGAAGATTTATTTTATCGTTTAAATGTCGTGCCCATTCACATGCCACCACTGCGCGAACGTACAGAAGATATTCCGCGCTTAATTCAACATTTTTTAGCTTTGTTTAGCCAACGTTATGGTATCAGCGGTCTGCAATTGAGTGGTCAGCTACTGAAACAGCTAATGCAATTTAATTGGCCCGGCAACGTCCGCCAACTGTCTAATACTTTAGAGCAGTTTGTACTTTTGCAAAATGAAGACGAACTACTCGATACCCTCATTCGACAACACACCCCAACAAATAACACCACACACTTCACCTTGCCAAGTGATGGCATTGAGTGGGATAGTTTTGAAAAAAACTTGTTACAACAAGCCCTCAACCGCGAAGCGGGCAATAAAACCCAAGCGGCGAAATTGCTTGGTCTAAACTACAAACAGTTTTTATACCGCTTAGAAAAACACGCGCTGTAGTACACAACTCAAAGGGTGAGCCTGAAAAACTCCCCCCTCCTCCCACCTACAGCGCGCTTTAGCGGATCGCACTAAATACAACCATAACTCAGTAAAATAAAAGGCTTGCACTTAACAGGCCGCGCTAACTGCGCTCAAATATCAGCCTATCAATAATCACCATAATATTCATCTGGACTTACATATCACATTGCAACAATGTTAAAACCTTGTTATTAAAGATAAAAAACCTCAGAATCACCAGCGCGCCCAAAACGGGTAGCGCACCAAAAAGCCGCCCAAAATCAATTAAAAACGCTGTGCACCCGCTCAATATCGCGTACTATGACGCGCCTAACAAAAAGGATTGTCATGTCAAAAATATCTATTAGTGGTAATGGTTTAAATATTGAACGCAAAATTAGCGATGAATTAGCAAAAGAGATTGCCATTATGGTACTGACCAGAGGTGAAATCGTTAAAAAAGAAATAGTTAAGCCAGCTCACACGGTTAAATCTACAGCCAAAGAAGCAATGCCTGAATTTGTTGATTTTGCCAAAGCGCACAACGCGCGTGTGAGCTTGTAGCCTGCGTGGCCGTTTATTTAGAACAACAAGGCAGCCCTGTTTTTAGCAAAACGCAATACCGCGAGTATTTTAAAGAGGTCAGGCACAAGCCATCAACCAACGCGCCTTCAGATTTTCAATGGGCGCTTGATGCTAACTGGATTAGCCGAATAGCTGACGATGAATATAAAATTACCGCAATCGGTAAAAAAGTTGTCAGCGAGAAATTTCCCAATACCGTAAAAGGCTCAACCAGAAGAAAGAAAACCACCAACCTTGAAGGTTAAGGTTTTTATAACTCGAAAATAAAACTATACCCACCTTGAAAGATTAAAAAGTTGCAAAAAAAAATCGTAGTTAAAGTAGGAACAAATTAAACTTGGAGACTACAATGAAAAAAAACATTTCAGACTATCAGCCTTAGCTTTTTTATTTTATCAACAACCGTATTTGCAGCAAAGCCAGTTCCTAATAATGGAGGAGTCAGTTGTAGACCTGGTTGTCATGTATTTGTTTGTGGGCAAATCTCGTGTACTGCTTGTAATACTGATGGTTGCGCCAGCTTTCCAAACTCTAATCCAGGCAATAATTAAGACATCTATACTAGTAACTTCGGCTCAAGAGATAAAACCTAATGAAATATTTACTTGCTATCACTCTTTTATTCTATGGAGCTGAAGTTTTTTCTGAGCCTTCTACAATTTATATTAATCAATTCAAACAAGCTCTTAAAATCGAGAGTGACTTTTTTTATGTTCCTGCTCTTTTTGTATTTGATAGTAATGGTCAATTAATTCAGGCGTTGCAGCAAAAAGATATCCGAATTAAAACTTCAGCATCGGATCATGACACCAATCATCAATACGCCACTTTGGAAGAACTAACAAACAAAATCTCACAGTTGCAATTATTAAAAACTGGCGAGCTTGCGTATATTTTGGTTGATGCTAGCTATTGCGCTCCCTGCAAACCAATAATTACTGAATTTAAACAAGAAACACTACCTACACTCCCTAACAACAAAAATATTACAACAATTAACTTGGAGTTAGATTAATGAAATCTATGTGGATAAATATCGTGATTGCAATCACTTGCGCAGCGATAGGCTTTCTGTTGGCGATGTTTTTTCAATCCCGCTCTGAAGCCGAGCAATCGACAACAATTCTAGTAAACGCAGAGCAGCCAACAAAGTCACAAGCAAACTTAAACCAAAATCTACATTCCCCTCAAACAAACTCAACAAGCGCTAACCACACAAAAGATAGACACCTACAAATACACGAGGCTAATAAATCCGCAAGTGTACAAAGCAATAATACCGAAACTACAATTTCAATGGCTAATGTTTTATCTCTAAGTAATAACAAAGAAGCGCTAAGTATTTATCAACAATATCAGCAAGGTGAATACGATCCAACCTTCGATGATACTTGGCAATACGATGCGCAAGATGCTGTTTTTAACCTACTCAAAGAATCACCTTTGTACGAAAATACAGAGATTGAACATTACATCTGTGATGAACAAAACCGCTGCAGTGCTAAATTGATGCTCAACAAAATAGGCAATAACACAATGAACGAGTTTAGTGATTATTTTTGGTCATTGAAAAAAACTCCCAGCATCATGAAAAGCGGCAAACAAAGAGATGTGGGTATTAGCTCAATCCAAAATAGCCCTAATGGCATAACCATAGAACTTGATATAGGTAATTATTAAACACTGTTTATTATCATGATCCTCTCAAGCACTTAACGGGTATTATTGGTCACCAAGCGCGCATGTCGTTATAATGCGTCAACTTTTATTTGTGACTGACTGAGCTGCAATGAAATATAAAGATCTTCGCGACTTTATTGCGTTACTCGAAAAACGCGGTGACCTCGTGCGTATCAAACAAGAAATTGATACATACCTAGAAATGACCGAAATTGCCGACCGCACCTTGCGTGCCAAAGGCCCCGCCCTATTATTTGAAAACCCTAAAGGGTTTGATATTCCTGTATTAGCCAATTTATTTGGTACCCCAGAGCGGGTCGCTCTTGGCATGGGTCAAGAAGATGTCTCGGCATTGCGTGAAGTAGGTAAATTATTAGCTTTTTTAAAAGAACCTGAGCCTCCCGCTGGTTTAAAAGAAGCGTGGAGCCAGATCCCTGCTTATAAGCAAGTGCTGAACATGCCCGCTAAAGAAGTAAAAAAAGCACCGTGTCAGCAAGTGATTTTAAGTGGCGAAGAGGTCGATTTAACTAAACTCCCAATTCAGCATTGTTGGCCAGGTGACGCAGCGCCACTAATTACCTGGGGTTTAACCGTCACTAAAGGGCCGTATAAAAAGCGCCAAAACTTAGGAATTTATCGCCAGCAATTACTCGGTAAAAACAAAATCATTATGCGCTGGTTATCACATCGTGGGGGCGCACTCGATTATCAAGAATTCTGTAAAGAAAACCCAGGTGAAAAATACCCGGTATCGGTCGCATTAGGTGCAGATCCGGCCACCATTTTAGGCGCGGTTACGCCTGTTCCTGATACCTTAAGTGAATATGCATTTGCTGGTTTACTTCGTGGCAGTAAAACCGAAGTGGTCAAGTCTATCTCAAACGATTTACAAGTGCCTGCCAGTGCCGAGTTTGTTCTCGAAGGCTATTTAACCCCAGGCGAAACAGCTCCAGAGGGGCCGTATGGCGACCACACCGGTTACTACAACGAAGTGGATGAGTTCCCAGTGATGACAGTCACGCACATCACGCATCGCCAAGATCCCATTTACCACAGCACCTATACTGGCCGCCCACCTGACGAACCGGCAATTTTAGGTGTCGCGCTCAATGAAGTTTTTGTGCCTATTTTACAAAAACAGTTCCCTGAAATTGTTGATTTTTACTTGCCGCCTGAAGGGTGCTCGTACCGCATGGCGGTAGTGACCATGAAGAAGCAATACCCAGGTCATGCCAAACGCGTGATGATGGGTGTGTGGTCGTTCTTACGGCAGTTTATGTACACTAAATTTGTGATTGTCTGTGATGATGATGTGAATGCCCGCGATTGGAATGACGTTATTTGGGCCATCACTACGCGGATGGATCCGGCTCGCGATACCACTTTAATCGAAAATACGCCCATTGATTACCTCGATTTTGCCTCACCAGTTTCAGGTTTAGGCTCAAAAATGGGTATGGATGCAACCAATAAATGGCCAGGCGAAACTACCCGCGAGTGGGGTGAACCGATAGTGATGGATCCAAAAGTGAAAGAAAAAGTCGATGATATCTGGGATTCCCTCGGTATCATCAAAAACAAAGCTTAATTGCTGAGCAAAAAACAGCTAAAATAAATAAACGCGTCGTGAAAAGGTATTAAAATGCAACAATTACTCGCTGATGTGATCAGCATCAGCCCACTGACCGAGTTCATCTTTAAGGTCGAACTCAAACCTGCACAATCTGCAGCGTTTAAAGCCGGTCAGTATCTTCAAGTGGTGCTGGGTGAAAAGGACAAACGCGCTTTTTCTATTGCCAGCAAACCAAGTCAAACTGAGTTACTCGAACTCCACATCGGTGCAGGTGAGGCCGACAGTTATGCGCGCCAAGCGCTTGACCATTTACGTGACCACCATGTCGCTGGAACTCAAGCGACGGTTGAAGTGGGCTTAGGGATTTCTGAGCTACGCGAGCAAAGCTCACGTCCGATCATTTTATTGGCAGGTGGAACCGGCTTTTCGTATGTAAAATCAATGGCTGATCACTTAGCTGAAACAGGCTGTGAACGCCCAGTCTTTTTTTACTGGGGTGTGAAAGACCCAAGTGCACTGTATGCTGACGATGAAATGAAAGCGTGGGCAGCCAGCAATCCACACTTTAACTATATCCCTGTCATTGAAAAACCAGCTAACGATTGGCAAGGTCACAGTGGTTATGTGCATTTAGCGGTATTAAAAGATTTTGATTCTTTAGCTGATTACGATATCTATATGGCAGGTCGCTTTGACATGATTGGTATTGTCCGTGATGACTTTATTAACCAAGGTGCAGTACGCGAACAGATGTTTGCCGATGCTTTCGCGTTTATTAAGTAACACTAAATGCTAAATTGACGTTGAAAAGCTGGCTTCGGTCAGCTTTTTGCTTTGCTATTCCCTTCCTTGTAATATATTTATTTCTCCAATAGAAACAAATATATGAATCAGTTAAGTTTATTCGGTTGCTTGTCACTAATCCTCTCATCAATGTCGAGTGTTGCGGCATCAGATAACACAACATCAGTCAATCAACCCCATCACACACTTAGCCAAACACTCCATGATGATGCTCGCCAGCGTGATATCCCAGTCACTTTATACTTTCCAACTGGAAAAATGTGTCAGGTCTCTTCTCCCTGTAAAGTCGCCATCTTTGGTGCTGGCTATGGTATCCCAAGTACCGATTACTCTTTTTTAGCACAAACAGTGAATAGCCATAACATGTTAATGGTGGCAATCACACATGAGCTGCCCACTGATCCACCGCTGTCACGTGAACAACCATTTTTAACAACCCGTATGGAGAATTGGCAACGAGGCGCTGACACCACGCTGTTTGTTCGCAAAAAACTAACAGCACAGTACCCAGAATTCAATTTTGATGCGCTCACTCTTATGGGACATTCAAATGGTGGTGATATTGCGGCGTTACTAGCCAGTCAACAGCACTCTTTTATCGAAACTGTGATTACCTACGATCATCGCCGTGTGCCTTTACCGCGCACTAAAAACATCCAAATATTATCAGTCAGAGCATCTGATTACCCCGCCGATGACAACGTGCTGCCTAGCAAAACCGAACAACAGCAATTTGGTAGCTGTGTTGTCACCATCGCTGATGCTCGCCACAATGATATGGCCGATCATGGCCCTAAATGGCTTACAAAAGCAATGAGCCAACTCACCGCAGGCTTTTTGAATAAGCAATCGTGCCAGACATTAACCCGCAACTCTTTACGGCTTGAGCATTCTTAACTTATCAGACTTACACATATTGCCAGTTTAATAGCTCATCTATGCTGGCAATGCGCAACAAACCATCAAAAAAAACGAACGCTCTGATATAAACAATCAATTTTTAAAATAATATAGCTCATCGCATACTGACTGTAACGCAACAGAATTCATTGGAGAACATCATGGATACAGTCATTCAACATACCATCAAACAATTACCCACTCTAACAGCAGAGACTGAAATAACTCACGCCATTAATGAGCTACAAAAGCATCGCCTCTTAGGCGCTCCGGTATTAAACGAACAGCGAGAATTAATTGGCTTTATTTCTGAACACGAACTGTTGAAGCCAATGTTAAGCAGTAGCTATTTCTGCGATGGGGTGATCAAAGTCAAAGATTTAATGCGCACAGATGTCGTCGCGGTTGATGCTCATACCAGCATTGCTGATTTAGCTGAGCGCATGCTCCTCACGCAACCTAAAAATTACCCTGTGGTTGAAAATAATAAGGTGATCGGTTTAATTAATCGCAGCCAAGTATTAAGCGCACTAGCCGCCAGTTATTTACGCTGTCAAACCGCGAGTTAAAGCCAACACATTCACTTAAAGCTCCTTGTAACTCAAGTTCAAGCAGCATGAACACTCGCCAGTTCTTAAACTTATAAAAATGTTAGGTGGTGATGGATATAAAAAATGCGCTATCAAAGCGCATTTTTTAATTTTTAGCGGTTATGCTTTGAGGTTTCGTAACGCCTGCTTTTCGGTGTCGCTTAAAAAAGCGATTTGCAGTGCGTTATTTTGTGCTTTGCTAATATCAGCTGCAGTTAAGCCCGCAAGTGGGGCTGCAACTTCAAATTCGTGACGTATTTCAATATTGCTCACACCCGGATCATCGGTATTGATACAGGCTAAAATGCCATGATCTAAAAAGCGTTTCAGTGGATGCTGTGTGATATCGGCGACCGTACTTGTTTGCAAATTACTCGTTAAACATGACTCAATACCAATTTCATGAGTCACTAAATAATCCATCAGCTTAGGATCTTCAATGGCTTTCACGCCGTGGCCAATACGCACAGCACCGAGTTCATTAATCGCATGCCACATACTTTCAGGCCCTGCCGCTTCACCTGCATGGACTGTAATGTTTAAGCCCGAATCGCGCGCTTGTTTGAAATGACTAATAAATAAATCACTCGGAAAACCAAGTTCATCACCCGCTAAATCAAGGGCAACGATATGTTGTTTATGCGCTAAAATAGCATCGAGCTCTAACTGACAAGCAGCTTGACCAAACGTACGTGATAAAATACCAATCAAGTTCGCTTTAATTTGCGGAAACTGTTTTAAACCTGCATGTACCCCATCCACGACAGCTTCTACAACTGCTGTGGGGTTCAACCCTTGGGTTTTTGCCATGTAATATGGACTAAAACGCAGTTCAACATAATCTAAACCTTGCTTGACTGCATCTTCAATATTTTCAAATGCAATACGACGACAGGCATCATAATCACCCAGCACCGCCACCCCCCAATCAAGCTTACTTAAAAAGCCTAATAAATCGGGTTCATTTTTAAGTACTTGAACATGCGGGCGCAATGATTCGATATCATGACCTGGCAACCGAATATTAAACTGTTGACCAAGCTCTAAAATGGTTTGCGGACGCACATTGCCATCTAGATGACGGTGAATATCAAGTAATGGTAAGTTGTTATTTATCATAATTGAGCTCGGTTTAATTAAAGTTGCCGCATGATACGCAGGTGATGTATTTATTCAAGGACATATAGCCGATATTGACAATTAAACCACGCTTAAAATTGATTTAAATAATGCATCTGGTTCGATGGGTTTAACCACATAATCATTCATGCCCACCGCCATTGCTTTTTCGATGTCTTCTTCCATCGCATTGGCCGATAAACCAATGATCGGGAGATTTTTATATTGCTGTTCACTGCGAATAATTTTGGTGGCCGATAATCCATCTAGCTCAGGCATTTGGATATCCATTAAAATCAAATCGTAGTGCTTTTTTTGCAGCATATTGATGGCGATTCGCCCGTTTTGTGCAATGTCTGGCGTACAGCCTTTGCCTGCCAAAATTGCGCTAATCACTTGCTGATTAAGCGGGTTATCTTCGACCACTAAAATTTGATATTGTGCTAACGATACAATGCTAGCATCAAACTCATCACCCCCACCTCTGTTTACAGCACATTCTTCTTTACCTATTGGGAGTGTGAAATAAAATTCACTGCCTTGCCCTGCCTCACTTTTGAGGCCTATTTCTCCTCCCATCAGCACGACAAGCTTTTGGCAAATACTGAGTCCTAGACCTGTGCCACCAAACTTTCGAGAAGTTGAGTTGTCTGCTTGCGAAAAAGGTTTAAACAGCTTTTTCTGTAAAGATGGGTCAATACCAATACCCGTATCAGAGACAACAAACATCACTTGATCATCATTAAAAGCAACCAGCTTGACGCTAACTGAGCCTTTTGGCTCTGTAAACTTAATCGCATTATTGACTAAGTTCAGCAGCACCTGATTTAAACGAACTTCATCTGTGTATATTTGCTCATTAGCAAAAGACTCATAATCGACACTAAAATCGATATTTTTTTGGTTAACATCATGTTTAACCATAACACTGAGCTGCTCAAAAACTTGCTTATACGAAACAAGGCTTTTTTCTAACACCAATTTTCCTGCTTCAATTTTAGAAAAATCGAGCACGTCGTTGAGCACACGCTGAAGTACATTGACTGCGCTATCGGCTTGCTCAATATAACTGCGAGTTTGCTCAAAATTACTTTCCTGCAGAGCCAAATAATGCAAACCTTTTATTCCATTAATAGGCGTGCGGATCTCATGACTCATATTGGCTAAAAACTCTCCTTTAATGCTATTGGCTTCATCAGCTTTTTGCTTTTGCGCTAATAACTTACGCGTTTGAGACTCGACTTGTTGCGAAACTCGAATATTCGTTCCAGTCAGCATTAATAAAAAAGTAATCAGCAACCAAACAAACAACATACCAAATAGCTGCGCGCGCCAATGCTGAACCCAGAAACTACGCTCACCCACGCCTAACTCTTCATACAAACTTAACTGCCAGACTCGCTGGCCAAAGCTCACTTTCTCCTGAAATACCCGTAGATCATCCAAATAATTCCCTGTTTCAAAAAGCATACTGACTTGAGTGTGATCTGTGATGTCTTCTAATTTCACTTTGTAACCCGAGAACTCTAATGGTGCTAAAGTTGCAGCGATTATATTAGGCAAGTGAATAACAGCCACGACATAGCCTTTTAAATGAGGTTTAGGTTGTGCAGCCATCACAGGTACTAGGTATAACACACCTGCCGATTCAGTTTGTTTTTGCACTAACGAAATCACTTCAGATACCACAGGTTTTCGCGAGCGAGCAGCTTGATTTAATGCGCTTGCCCGCACCGGATGTGATGACAAATCAAACCCGAGCGCCGCTTCATTACCTTGAATAGGATTGACAAAATAAACCGGGAAATACCAAGGGCGAGTTGCCGCTGTCACTAACTGCCCTTGCGAGTTTTTTTCTTTAAATTCAAAGTTATTAAAACCAATATCACGCAAGCGCTGCTCATAATCGCTACGCTGTTCATCGGCCACTTTAGGAAGCCATTCAATAGCACTGATTTCAGAACTAAATAACAATTGCTGATCGGTAAAGCTCATAAACTCAAGGTAGTTCACTTCTTTACTGCTCTCATAATAAGCTTTGAGTAAACCAATATTGGCTTTGATTTTCTGTAGCTGTTTGTCGAAGCTAAATTTGAGCATTTTCGATTTAACTAAGACTTCCTGCTGGATGGCTTGTTGCTCTGTGCGGTAAGAGATATAAAAAAGCAGATTGAGCGATAAATAAACCACTAAGGTTGGTACCACTACTTGAACTCGGCGTAACTTTTGCTGCTGATTAAACGTGATTAAAGTCAGCGGAGTAAAAATCAGCACTCCGAGGGTATCACCACTCCACCAAGTAAACAGTGTCCGAGGTAATGTCTCTGAAGATAAAATGCCAAAGCCATATAACGTCATCGACCCAATAGTCGCAGAAATTAAACAACACAGCGGCCCACCCAATAACATCAACTGCAAAGTCGATTTAAGTTCTATCAGTTGCTCGGCTTGATCATTGACCCGACGAATCAACCAGTAGCCCACAGCGGCCTGTGTCACGACTCCAATCGAAATAATAAAAGATTGACTGACATCCTGAAGGTCCAACGACCAACTAAGGGAGCCAAAATGAAAAGAATTAATACAAAGAGAACCAAGGAAAACATAAGGAATTGCACGGTACTGCAACAAAAAAAAGCCCGCCAACGCAATACCCGCTGATGGCCAAATGGCGGCGGCATACGTTCCAGCCGTTAGTAACGTATTTGATAACACTCCCATCACAATGTAAGCGAAAAATAGAGCCGCCCCCCATGCTTTATGATTGTGCACGCCACCTTCCTTAAATGATTTTTATCGAACAACCTCACATGCTAAAACTCAGTCTAGCTTATTCATAATCATAGAGTTAATTTCAATACAAAAACGCCAGTATTTATACTGGCGTAAAACGTTGATAAAGCACCAGAGCTTGCTCAGTCAAACCCTGAGCTGCATAACATTCAGCTGCGGCTCGCCAGTGGCGCGGGCTGTTCTCATCATTTAATACTGTTTTAAAGACTTTGCTCGCCAACTCCGCATCATTTTGTGCTTTGGCGGTATAGGCCAAACACAGTAATAACTGCGTTGATTCGGGTTGTTTTTTTAGCTGCTCTTGAATTGCTTTTTGCAAGCTGACTAAACTCAATTGCTGGCTTGTTGATAAAACCTGACAAATTGCTTCAAAGTGGCCCTTTTTAAGCAATTTAAGTAATATTTTTTCGCCTGTTGCGACCTCACCATTAGTTAATATTGCTTGGCAATACTGCACTTCAGCTAGCGGTTTCAAATTGCGAGGCAGCTGTTCAAACCTTTGTTGCAATATTTGTCCGTCACCATGCTCAAAAATCACTTCCCAAACACTTTGCCATTGCTGATCAGTAAAATCGGCGAATTTAGCTAACTTGGGCAAAATATTGAGTAAGTTTTCACTGTCTTTTTGTGCCACCAGCAACTGGCTGTATAAACGTAACTGCAGTGCATCCGGCTTTTTTTGTTCGGCCGCAATCGACAACAGATCTGCAGCCATTTGCGCTTCACCCGACTGTGCATACAGATGGGCCACATAATTTTGCTGCTCGTCAGGCACCTTGGCTAATAAAGCCAGAGCTTTAGCGCTTTGCTTTGATTTAAGTGCCGCATCTGCAGCAAACGCATAACTGATACCTTGCCATTGCTCTGGAATTGCTGCGCTATCGAGCTTTTTTAATACAAAACTATGGTCGTTATTCAACGTCGACCAAAGGCCTTGCTGTAAATTGGCTAATTGCTTTTTTTGACTGCGTTCAGTGAAACGAAAACGAGTTGAACCATAAATTGATAACAAGTAGCGCACCAATTTATAAATAATAAACACACTCGAAACTGCTAACAGCAGCATAATCGCAAAACTTACAATGGTGCCTTCAATCGTCCAGTTATCTAATGCGATTAAAATATAGCCTTTTTCACCAATCACCCAAGGTGCCACGCCAAGCACTAAGGCAGCCAACAAGAATGCAAGTATCGGTTTAATCATTGCGCCCACTCCTGCAATGCCGCGGCGCTGACCAACTCAACTTGCGGGTTAAACTGCAAATCTTGCTCGGCCAATGTGGCAAGTTGTTGAGTGATATTGACGACACTGCTGGCTTGCTGATCATAATAATCGGCTATGATTTTCTGTGCTTGCGCTATCGATGCCTTAAACACGTCCACTTGCTGATTTAATAATGCACTTTGGCTTTGGGTCACATAAAAAGCCAAACGTTGGCGCACTAAAGTTTGTTCTTGTGGCGACAAAAGTGGCTCAATTGGAGCCGAGCGTTCGCGCACTTTAATAAAATCATCAACCAATAAACGCCATGAACGTTTCAAGTTGGATTGCCAATCGGAAATATCATCACTCAATGCGGTCGCTTGTTGAGTTTCAAGCAGATCAGGCAATTGCACCATGTTTAAAGGCAGTTTAGGTAATTGTTGAGTGATGCCATATAAATTTAAATACAACTGTTCGACTGGCACATTCTGAACAGCAGCGAGAGCCTGAATATCTTGGTGGATAGCTTCGCGCAATCGGGTATGGCCGGCATGCTCAGCCAACAGGTGGTCAAGCTGCTGTAAAATGGCAATCGCCGCCTGATAATTTTGCTCGCTTTGTACTTTAAAAATCGCCATTCGATGAAGGCTTTTCACTTCAAAGGGATTAAGTTCGACTTGCTGGTTATTTTTTTGTTCAAGTGTTTGACTCAGCTGCGCAGCTATTTGTTGCTCGGTTGTTTTAAGTGCTTGCTGAATATTGGTTTCGCTATTGCGTAATTGTGCATTGAGTTGAGTCGCTTGCTGATCAGCCAGATTTTGCAGAGCGTGCAGCTTATCTGCCAATGCTTGATTTTCATCATTCAACTGACTAAATAGCTGATTACTATATTGTTGCTGTTGTATGTAGCTGTAAGCGACCGCGCCACATGCGCCAAGCGATAATAATATAGCCAATGCCGCCACCCACTTTGCACCGCTGGTTTGTTGAGTCTTTTTTGCTTGCGGTTCAGTGCGAGAAGATTTAGGTTTCGACGTTGGCTCCTTGTCCTGTGTAGTCACGGTGGCATCTGAGTTGATGATCTTTTCGTCCGACATAAGGCTTTCCTGCGATGTAATACCTGCCACAATTGCCTCATCAGAAGCTCCGGCACATATCTGAATATTAGTAGGTGAAATGGCCTGTGTTGCTAAGTAATCTGCTATGCGATTACTAGCCACATAAAAGCGACATGTTTTCAGCCATTCAAGTTCATTCGCTGCTAGTTCATTGAATATCGCGTCCACTGCAGCATTACTGGTTAATACTATACTGTCTATTTTTTGTTGTTGCCATTGCTTTATTTTATCACTGATTTTGCCAGGTACAGGTTGTCTGCGATATAACGCTAAACTGTGGATAAAGGCACCACGGGATTTTAGTGTTTGCGCAATAAGTGGGCGGCCATCTTGCCCTTTTATCAACACAATATTTTTTTGATCAACGTCTTGCAGGCCTGGTAGCGCCAACAATCCTTCTGAATCATGCTGTTTTGGTTTGCGCGCTTTGACTTGAAACAAATCTAAAATCACCTCAGCCGTTTTATCGCCAATGGCGTAAAACTCAGGTTGGTGTTTTAAATTTGGTTTGAGGGCATATAAAGCTTTAACTGCATCTTGTGAGATGAAAATAAGTTTATCGGCCTCAGTTAAGGGGCTCAATTGAGCACTTGAGACAGCGATTGCCTCAAGCTCTAGCAGAGGAAAAGACATTGTTTGGTGGCCCAATTGTTGTAATTGTGCCACCAGCTGTTCACCCTTAGTATCTGGTCGGGTGACTAAAATAACCGCCATTAAGCATCCTTATAAACGGCTTGTAAAATAGTATCAGCACCTTGGGCGAGTAACTTCTCAGCCAATTCAATGCCTAATTTTTCTGCATCATCACATGCGCCATTGACTTGGTCACGCAAAATTTCACTGCCATCAACAGCCCCCACAAGACCACGAAGTGTAAGTTGCGAACCTGAAACTTCTGCAAATGCACCGATTGGCACTTGGCAGCCGCCTTCAAGGCGTCGATTCATAGCGCGCTCTGCTAATACTCGAATCCGTGTTTCGTGATGCTCCAGTGCCACGAGTAACGCTTTCGTGGCGCTATCATCGCTGCGACATTCAATCCCAACAGCACCTTGACCATTAGCTGGCAATGATTGCTCTGGTGAGATAAAACTGGCGATGCGCTCAGGCATTTCAAGGCGAATTAATCCTGCCGCCGCTAAAATAATGGCATCGTATTGGCCTTCATCAAGTTTTGCTAAACGCGTATTAACATTGCCGCGTAAGTCACGAATATCTAAATCAGGGCGCAGTGCACGGATCTGGCACTGGCGACGCAAACTTGATGTGCCAACAATCGCTCCCTGTGGCAATGCATCAATCGAATCAAAATGATTTGAGACAAAGGCATCGCGTGGGTCTTCGCGCTCACAAATGGTGTGCAGCTCTAACCCGTCTGGAAACTCAACAGGCACATCCTTCATGGAGTGAACGGCAATATCTGCTCGCCCTTCTAACATTGCTTGTTCTAACTCTTTAACAAATAAGCCTTTACCGCCAATTTTTGCCAAAGGAGTATCTAATATTTTATCGCCTTGTGTCGACATAGGTACCAGTTCAACTTCAATACCTGGGTGATGAATTTCAAGTTGCGCTTTTACAAACTCCGCTTGCCATAATGCCAATGCACTTTTACGTGTCGCGATACGAAGAATTTGGCTTGAAGATGTCATGGGTTACCTTTTACGTGTTTTATTTTATAAATATCTTATAAATTTCGTTGTTTATTAATGATTCGAAATGACTTTTCAGCCAATATTTTTTGTTCTTTATCTCGTAATTGCACTGTCCAATCGCCAGTCTGTGAGGTCATAATATTTTTCGATGAAAAAGTTCGAAAGTGATTTGAGCTAATATCGAGAGGGATCTCAGCCATTGTGTTGCCATTATATTGCCAAACATGCGTCACTTGCTGTGGCGTGAAATTATTCAGTTCGGTAAAGAAATAGAGTTTTTCTTCAAACTCATCGGTGTAAACCTCACTCGGCAACACATCTATCGGCTCTCGTTCTTGGACGGAACGCGTCAATACCGCACGACTGACCACACTGGTATCAATATACACGCCGCGAGAGACCGGACTTAACTCGGCGATGATTAAATCAGCGGCGAGAGTGCGCTCTTGTGGTGGTTCATTTTCTTGAGGCGCTTCAATGACCGCATTGCTCGGCTCGTTAATCACCTCAACAATGATAGTTTGCTCAGTGTCAGGCAAAGAAATCTCGGTATTTTGCTCAGCCGTTTTCTCATCCTCAACACTGCTTAACTCGATGTTATCGTCAATTATTGACGCCTCAACCGGAGCAACACTCTCCTCTGAGGTAAAAGAAACATCAGCACCCAGTGCAGGGGCGGCGGCAGGGGCGACAATTTTAGCTTCGTTGGCATTCACGACCGATAAAGTACCCTGAATTGCTGCAACTGAGAGAATGCTCACCACCCCACCCGCCAAAATGATGCGTCGCCAGTGCCACTGATAACTCACTTTAGGCACAGTGAGCTTTTCAGAGTCAGTACGGTGTGCTTTTACATTTGCGGTTACAACAATTTTTTGTCCCATCGGGCACTCCTGTTAGCGAATTAATGAAGACGCTCAATTAACCATTGACGGATCAGGGCAATTTCTTCACCACACACCTGATGAGCCATCGGGTAATCATACCATTTTGCGTCAAGCCCGTTGGTGCACAGCACATCAAATGCTTGTTTTCCGGCGTCCATGGGGACAACTGGGTCTTGGCGACCGTGCACCATAAGTACCTTAAGATCCGTGTGTATGGCTTCATCGGCAAATTTTGACGGTGCACACATATAAGTAGACAACGCCATAATTCCGCCCAAAGCTTGATGAAAGCGCGGCGCTAAATGAAGGGCTATCACGCCACCTTGCGAAAAACCCGCCAATATAATTTTATCGGCTGCAATTCCTGATGCGAGCTCTTGCTCAATCAATTGCTCAACCTTTGCTGCCGATTCTCTCACACCTTGCTCGTCAGCTCTTTTATCTAGATCAAAAGAGACGATGTCATACCATGAGCGCATTTTCATGCCGCCATTGATTGTGACCGCCTGAATAGGTGCATGTGGAAACACAAATTTAACCCCAAGCTCGCTGGGCATATTCAGTTCAGGCACAATTGGCGCAAAACCATCACCAGAATCCCCTAACCCATGGAGCCAAATCACAGTTGCACGATGCTCAGCAACGGGTGAACAAACAACGGCTTCTAATGTCATTAATTTGCTACCCACTTAATTGTTGCATCTGCCTGACGTGATGATGCTTCAGACATAAATTGCCAAAATTCAGCACCAGAACGGTTATCAATCCATACTCCATCACGTAATTCAAAGTGGTGGCCATTGAATTTTGTTGCCACCCAAATTTGATGAAGGGGTGTTTGTTTATTCAAAATAATTTTTGTTTGATTTGGGAAGATAATCTCTAAAATCCCAGCAGCAGATTCAAAATCTAAATCGACTTCAGACTCTTCTATTTGCTCTTCAAGGGTCAACATTACGGCATCAACCAACTCGTGGTACTCATGATCAGTCATGGCTTTTCCTTATTCTGAAATAATGCGACTAAAATCGATAAAATAAAAATTAGTCGACTGGCTGCTTTTTATCTGATTTCTGTTACTCTGCGATTATAAAGAGCGTAACTCGTCAGTAAATACTTTTATCTAAAGAAACACTATGCAACAGAAAAAATTGGTTCGTGTCTGTACTATTTTAAGCTTATCTCTGATTATTTTGGCATGTGGCCAAAGTGGTTCCCTTTATTTGCCTGATGAACCACCGCGTAATGTGCAGGAACAACCCACTCCAACGTCTACAATTGACACCACTTCAGCAGATACGCCGATAAAGGAAAAGTAACATGGATTATTTTAATTACCGAGAAAATACGCTCTTTGCAGAATCTGTAAGTGTGAATGATATTGCTCAGCAATTTGGTACTCCGTGTTATGTCTATTCTCGTGCCACACTTGAGCGACACTATAAAGCATTTACCGAAGCTGCAGCCAATCATCAACATTTAGTCTGTTATGCTGTCAAAGCGAACTCAAACTTGGCTGTGCTGAATGTATTGGCGCGTTTAGGTTCAGGCTTTGATATCGTTTCTCAAGGTGAACTGGCACGGGTTGTCGCTGCAGGAGGCGAGCCAAGTAAAGTGGTCTTTTCTGGTGTCGCCAAAACCGCTGCCGAAATTAGCTACGCACTTTCTTTAGGGATCAAATGCTTTAATGTCGAATCTGAAGCTGAATTAGAACGCATTTCTCATGTTGCAAGCCAAGAAGGTCTGGTTGCACCTATTTCAATTCGTGTTAATCCAGATATTGATGCTAAAACCCATCCGTACATTTCGACCGGATTGAAAGAAAACAAATTCGGTATTGCAATTAGTCGCGCACTTGAGGTTTACCGACATGCCGCGCAATTGCCTGGCATCGACATTCAAGGGATTGATTTTCACATTGGCTCGCAACTAACTGAAGTTGAGCCTTTTTTGGCGGCCTTAGACAAGGTGCTGGCCATCGTCGCGCAATTAGCCGAATACGGTATAACACTCAAACACTTAGATGTCGGAGGGGGATTAGGTGTGGCGTATTTAGCTGAAGAGCCTCCTCATCCAAGTACCTACGTGAGTCAACTAATTGAGCGATTAGCGCCATTTCCAGACCTTGAACTCGTTTTTGAGCCCGGCCGAGCGATTGCGGCCAACGCCGGTATTTTAGTCACCCAAGTCGAGTACTTAAAACAAAATCAAGATAAACACTTTGCTATTGTTGATGCTGGTATGAACGACTTATTGCGTCCGTCATTATATCAGGCATGGCAAAACATCATTCCTGTATCACCTCATGAAGGGGACACGCAGCAATATGATATTGTAGGCCCGGTATGCGAAACTGGTGATTTTTTAGGTAAAGACCGCGCTTTGTGTTTAACACAAGGGGACTTATTAGCCGTGAGAAGTGCTGGGGCCTATGGATTTACCATGAGCTCTAACTATAACTCTCGCCCTCGCGTTGCTGAAATTATGGTTGACGGTGATACTGTTCATGTTATTAGAAAGCGTGAAACCATTGCTGATTTATACCAAGGAGAAAACACGCTACCTGCTTAACAGGTGTGTGACAATAAAAGGCTTTTATGTTAGTTAATTTTTCAAAAATGCACGGATTAGGCAACGATTTTATGGTGATCGATAACGTCACCCAAAACGTGTTTATTTCGCGCGATCAAATCATTAAATTAGCCAATCGACACTTTGGCATTGGTTTTGACCAATTGTTAATGGTCGAAGCGCCTTATGATCCAGATTTAGATTTTCACTATCGTATTTTTAACGCTGATGGCAATGAAGTTGAGCAGTGCGGTAACGGCGCCCGTTGTTTTGCTCGTTTTGTCAGGATGAAAGGCTTAACCAATCGACACAAAGTCATGGTATCAACTAAGTCTGGCAATATTACGTTGCATATCGAAAAAGATGGTTTAGTCAGTGTCAATATGGGTCACCCTAAGTTCGAACCCAGTGATATTCCGTTTAAAGCCACAAAACGCGAAAACACCTATATTTTTCGCGCCGGAGATCACACGGTATTTTGTGGTGCTGTCTCGATGGGTAATCCACATTGCGTACTCTTGGTCGATGATATTGATACAGCCCCCGTTGAAACCCTAGGCCCAGCTTTAGAAAACCATGAGCGCTTTACACAAAAGGCCAATATTGGCTTTATGCAAGTGATCTCTCCTGAACATATTAAGTTACGCGTGTGGGAACGAGGGGCTGGCGAAACACTCGCATGTGGCTCAGGCGCATGCGCTGCGGTTGTGATTGGTATTTTACAAAAGAAACTTGCCACTCATGTACGCGTTGACTTACCAGGTGGTTCATTACAAGTTCGTTGGCAAGGTGAAGGACATAGTGTCCGCATGACTGGCCCTGCTGAACATGTTTTTGATGGGCAAATCGCGTTATGAGTCACTTGAGCGAAAAAGACGTCTTTGATTATTTAGTCTCGCACCCAAATTTTTTGGTTGAACATCCGCAGCTACTCGATATGCTCAATGTCCACCACAATGAGAGCGGCACGACATCATTACAAGGGCATCAGCACAAGCGGCTCAAAGTTCAGTTACAACAGCAACAGCAGCAGCTAGATACACTAACCTTGCATGCTCGTCGCAGTGAACAAATTTATCAGGTCTTTAGCTCGTGCCATCGCCATTTAATGATGCACAATAATTTTGCTGACTTAGCCGATAACTTAGTCACATTGATCAGCGCCAACCTTGATATTTGCGAATGCAAATTACTGCAATATCATGACGGTTTGGCCAGCATCGTGACTCATCGCTTGAGCGCATCGCCTTGTTATTTAGGTCGAATCAATCAACAAGAGCAAGCGTTATTATTTGATACAGAATGTCAGTCGGTGGCGCTTTATTTGATTGGTGATACACAAACACCTTTAGCGGTCTTAGCATTTGCAAGTAAAGATCCAATCCATTTTGAGCCTTCGCAAGATAGTTTCTTTATCAATGAATTTGTCAAAGCGTTACAGACTAAACTCGCTGATTTTGCATGAGTGAACCCCAGACACTAAAAACAAGCTGGCTCAATGGTATTGAGGTATTTATGCAATACCTCAAATATGAAAAAAATTACTCTAAACATACGGTGCTGCAATATCGTTTACAACTTCAAGAGATTGGCTGCTTTTTACAAGATAAAGCCGATAACTGGTTAACCGTGCAGCCTGAACAGCTACGCGCTTATAGCATGAGCTTAAAGGCGCGTAACTTAAACGCTCGCACTATTAATCTGAAATTGTCATGTATTCGTAGTTTTTATAAGTACCTACAAATCAAGAAAACCGAATTGGTCAATCCTGCACTAGGTATTCGAGGTCCTAAATTTCAACGCCCTCTCCCTAAAAATCTCGATGTTGATCAGATGCATCAACTACTCGAAATGAGACCTGAAGATAGCTTAGGCTTTCGAGATAAAGCGATGATGGAACTCATGTATTCATCAGGGTTGCGCGTTAGCGAGCTAGTAAATGCAAACTTACAGGATTTAGACTTAGCCCAAGCTGAAATACGCGTCTTAGGTAAAGGGAATAAAGAACGCATTTTACCCATCGGCCGTCAGGCGATCGACGCATTACAACAGTGGCTAAAGTGCCGTGGCGAATTTGCTTTGCCAGAGGAGCCAGCGTTGTTTTTAAGTAAAAAAAAGCTTCGTATTTCGACCCGCCAAGTACGCACCAGAATGAATCAATGGGGCACGACTCAAGGGATCAGCAGCAGTATTCATCCTCATAAACTACGCCACTCGTTTGCATCTCACATGTTAGAATCTAGCGGCGATTTACGTGCTGTCCAAGAACTACTTGGTCACAGTAGCCTTTCTGCGACTCAGGTTTATACTCATTTAGATTTTCAGCATTTAGCCAAAGTGTATGACAGCACTCATCCTCGAGCTAAAAAAAATCGCCCTTAACTTCGCCTCCATATAAGGTTTTTTGTTGTGCTAATTTATAAAAAGATTAATCCTATTCGCATCGTTAGCTTTGATTTAGACGATACCCTCTACAATAACCACCCGATTATCAAAACGGCAATTCAGGCGCAGTTAAACTACCTTAATGAATTGACATTATGGCAGCAGCAACCCGCTAATTTTTGGTCACACTGCCGCGACACAGTTGCAAGCCAGCACCCTGAAATTATTGATGACGTCACAGCTTGGCGCCAACATACTCTAAGATTTGCTTTGCAAAAAATAGGCTATTCAGCGCAAGACGTTGAGCATCATGCCACACAAGCCTACCAAGCATTTGCCGAGGCTCGTAGTCAAATCATCGTCAATGAGCCGGTGTTATCTCTGCTCAATCGATTGAAACAGCAATATAAAGTGATCGCTATCACCAATGGTAATGTTGATGTTGAACGATTTAATCTAAAAGGAATATTCGATTTAGTCTTGATGGCAGGTCGTGATGGAAAAGCCAAACCTCACGCCGATTTGTTTAATCAAGCTGCCCAGCACTTTAATGCTTCCTTAAACAGTATTTTACATGTCGGCGATAGCCTTGATACTGATGTGCAAGGTGCAAATAACGCGGGTTGTATGTCTGTTTGGCTTGATAATCAAACAATTAACTACCAATACAAAGGCCTTGCTCACATTACAATAACCGATGTTTTAGCGCTTGAAATGATTCTTTGAGCGTACGCCACAAAAATTACCGGAATTAATTAGGTTTATGAGTAAATCGTATTAAACTATAAAGATATTGATTTGATGAAGTGTGGTTAAACATGGCAGGTATTCTCGATTCCGTTAATCAACGTACTCAGTTGGTCGGTGAAAACCGTCTTGAATTACTCCTGTTTCACCTTCATGGTCGTAACCTATTTGCTTTAAATGTATTTAAAGTGAAAGAAGTCGTTAAATTACCCAAACTCAGTGTGTTACCCAATGCGCACCCTAAAATTTCTGGGGTTGCGAATATCCGTAATGAATCAATTCCGGTCATTGATTTACGCCAAGCCATTAACCTTCCTCCCATTGAACATGGTGAAGATTGTAATTTAGTCATCACAGAATATAACCGAACAGTGCAAGGGTTTTTAGTTGGTAAAGTGGATCAAATAGTTAACATGACTTGGTCAAACATCATGCCACCACCGTCCAGTGTTGGTAAAAACCATTATCTGACCGCCCTGACCAAATTAGAACGAAATGGTGTGCAAGAGTTAGTTTCTATCATCGATGTTGAAAAAGTCTTAGCTGAGATTGTTGAGTACACAGTCGAAATATCAGAAGGTATTTTAGATCCAGATATCGTTGATAAGTTTGCTGGTCGTAAAGTATTGCATGCAGACGACTCTCCGACTGCAAGGCGCCAAGTTAAAGACACTCTGTCCCAATTAGGGATTGAAATTATTCCTACTCAAAATGGCCAAGAAGCTTTTGATTTACTGCAATCATGGGCTAATGAAGGCATTGATGTAGAAAAAGAATTTTTAATGGTCATCACAGATGCAGAAATGCCGGTGATGGATGGTTACCGACTTACTTTTGAAATCCGCAATCACCCTAAACTCAAAAATCTATTTGTAGTACTCAACACCTCGCTAAGTGGCAGTTTTAACGAAGCCATGGTTGAAAAAGTGGGATGTAACGCCTTTTTATCTAAATTTCAGCCCGATAGACTCGTTGAAACCGTTCAGGATCGCCTAAAGCAAACCTTAAAAGATCAGTAAGTCGCGTAGCGAGCAGAGTTTAGCCTCTGAATCTTTTCACTTAAAGTAAGCGTTTGTGTTTGTGATTGGTGTACGTTTCCATACACAACTGTTCATAAAAACAGTATTTTATTTAGCCCACTAAAAACTCCTGTTATACTGCCTGCATAAGAATTGAAAAAGGTATACTGATGGACGTTTCTGAATTACTCGATGGCTTAAATGATAAACAGCGTGATGCTGTTGCTGCGCCATTACAAAACATGCTGGTTCTCGCTGGTGCGGGTTCTGGCAAAACCCGAGTACTCGTCCATCGTATTGCTTGGTTAATGCAAGTCGAGCATGCATCGCCTTACAGTATCTTTGCCGTCACTTTTACCAATAAAGCCGCAAAAGAAATGCGCTCTCGCGTTGAAGAAACCATCAGCACGTCTGCTGGCGGGATGTGGATTGGGACTTTCCATGGCTTGTCACATCGAATTTTGCGCGCACATCACCGTGAAGCAAATTTACCTGAAGCTTTTCAAATTCTCGATTCTGATGACCAACAACGTATGATCAAACGCTTACTTAAAGCGATGAACATTGACGATAAAAAATGGCCTCCCAAACAAGTTTCTTGGTATATCAGCGCTAAAAAAGACGAAGGTTTACGCCCTAAAGATATCAAAGCTTATGATATGAATGAGCAGATGTTCTTGAATATTTATACTGCTTATCAAGATGCCTGTGACCGTGCAGGTTTAGTCGATTTTGCCGAGATACTCTTGAGGTGTTACGAGCTGCTCAACACTCAACCAACATTACTTCGTCATTACCAACAACGCTTTCCTCACATGCTGGTTGACGAATTTCAAGATACCAATACCATCCAATATGCATGGTTAAAGTTACTGGCTGGTAGTGGCGGCAATGTGATGATTGTGGGTGATGACGATCAATCAATTTACGGATGGCGCGGCGCCAAAATCGAAAATATACGTCGCTTTTTAAGCGATTTTAATGCACAAACGATTCGCCTTGAACAAAATTATCGCTCAACAAGTACCATACTCAAAGCTGCCAATGCACTCATCGCCAATAATTCAGAGCGAATGGGCAAGAGTTTATGGACCGATGGCAATGAAGGTGAGCCGATTTCTATTTATGCTGCTTATAATGAGTTAGATGAAGCGCGTTTTATTGTAGGTAAAATCCGCTCTTGGTTAAACGCTGGCAACGCGTTGCAAGACAGCGCAATTTTATATCGCAACAATGCGCAATCACGAATCTTAGAAGAAGCTTTACTTCAAGAAGGTTTAAAATACCGAATTTATGGCGGCATGCGCTTCTTCGAACGCCAAGAAATCAAAGATGCGCTGTCTTATTTGCGCTTAATTGGCAACCGCCAAGATGATGCAGCATTTGAGCGTATTATCAACACGCCCACCCGAGGCATTGGCGATCGAACATTGAGTTTAGTTCGTGACTGCGCTCGCAATGAATCACTCCCTCTTTGGTATGCAGCTAAAGCACTCATAGAACAAAAGCACTTAACTGGCCGTGCAGCATCGGCAATTACAGCATTTGTTAATTTAATCGAGCAAATAGAAGAAAACATTCAAGAACTCAATCTTGAAGAACAAGCTAAATACACCATTAACACTTCTGGCTTGATGGCCATGTATCAAGCCGAAAAAGGTGAAAAAGGCCGAGCCCGAGTAGAAAACTTGGAAGAATTAATCAACGCTTGTGGCCAATTTGAACTCCCTGAAGAAGAAGAGTTCGCCTCTCCTCTGACTGGTTTTTTATCGTATACCGCATTAGAGTCTGGCGAAGGTCAAGCAGAAGAACACGAAGATGCCGTGCAAATGATGACGCTCCATTCGGCAAAAGGGCTCGAATTTCCATTAGTCTTTATGGCTGGTGTCGAAGAAGGGATGTTTCCATCCCAACAAAGTAACGAAGAGTCTGGCCGCCTTGAGGAAGAGCGACGCCTTTGCTACGTTGGTATGACCCGCGCTATGGAAAAGCTCTACATTAGCCACGCCGAAACACGCAGACTATACGGCCAAGAAAAATACCACAGTCCTTCACGCTTTTTACGCGAAATACCAGAGCAATGCATCGAAGAAATTCGCATCAAAACTCAAGTTACACGCCCGCAAGCGAGTAACCGCTTTAGCTCCACAATGAGTCATGCCGCCTTTGAAGATACGGGTTTTAATTTAGGCCAACGTGTACTTCATACTAAATTTGGTGAAGGTACTGTCCTCAATTATGAAGGAACCGGTGCGCAGTCTCGTATTCAAGTCGCTTTTGATGATGTTGGCACAAAGTGGTTGGTCACCGCGTATGCTAGGCTGCAGAGCATCTAAATGTCACTTAGTTTTCAGTTAAATAACTATTTATCGCAGCTGACGCAAAACCGTCATCGTCAGCTGCTGGTTATTACTGGTGAACAATCTTGGGTTTACCAACAAGCACTGCAACTTAGTGAGGATTGCTCAAGCTCTCCCTTAATTCTGAGTAATCATGAATTGCTCCAAAATGCGATTTGGCCCGAACACACTCACCAATTACTTGGCCAAGAAAATCAGCATGTTATTTATGATGGCTTTTCAGGGCTAAAGCCAAATTTACTCGCGGCAGTATCAGGTACAGTAAGAGCAGGTGGATTGCTGATACTCTTGCTTCCTTCTCGGGCGCAATTAAATACTTTTATCGACCCACAATTTAGTTCATATCAATCTGCCGAACAAAGTAGTGCTCGCAGCAACTTTAATACACGATTTAACCGCACATTAACCCAATGCTTCTGCATTTTTTATGATCAGAACGATGGTCTATACATTCCAGATATTTCACCTCAGTCCAGCGAAGATCCGTATGTTGAGCAGCAAGCAGCGCTAAAAACACTACAAAAATACGCATTAGGCCGAGCCCATCGCCCGGTATTATTAAGAGCCGATCGCGGACGTGGTAAATCTGCGGCCCTTGGGATCACAGCGGCGATGTTAGCTTATAAAGGTAAACGAGTAACAATTTGTGCCGCTCAAAAAAGTGCAATAGACACGACCTTTCAGTTTTATCACTCGCATCTCGCACTTAAAAGCAATCAAGTACAACCGCCAGCTGGCGCACTACAGTTTGTTCCACCAGATCAGTTATTTGAGTATCACAATCAAACTGACGTTTTATTAATTGATGAAGCAGCCACGTTACCTGTGCCTTTTTTAATCAAAACGCTTCATACTTTTAATCGAATTATTTTTGCCACCACAGAGCATGGTTATGAAGGGTCGGGCAGAGGATTTACGCTTCGTTTTTGCCCTTATATAAAGCAGCATTTTGCAGGTGCGCATTTTATTTCACTTCACCAACCTATTCGGTTTGCCGCTCAAGATCCGCTCGAAAATCATATTAATCGGCTATTGTGCCTTGATGCTGAATCATCTGACACACAAAATGATGATACAACGCATTTCGCATTAGTAACCCAAGAAGAATTAAGCCAAGATGAAGCCTTACTCAAACAAGTTTTTGCTCTGTTAGTAATGGCCCACTATCAAACCTCTGCCAATGATCTTCGCCACTTGCTGGATGCAGCAGGGCTCAAAATATTTATTGCCACACAGCACAACCGAGTCATTGGCACCGCCCTAGTTCAGCTAGAAGGTCAGCTCAGTCATGAATTAAGCGAACAAATTATCACTGGATCACGCAGACCAAAAGGGCACTTAATGGCACAATCCCTTGCGCAACTAACTGGTGATAGTAAAGACTTACAGCGTTCTATGGCAAGAATCGTGCGAATTACTGTGCAACCTCAATTACAACGCCAGCAAATAGGGAAGCAACTTCTTTCGTTCATTGAAGCGACTCTCGCAGGGCAAATTAGCATAATAGGCGCTAGTTTTGGCGGGCAAGCTGAGCTAATTAATTTTTGGCAAAGCCAAGCTTATCGTTTATGTAAAGTTGGTTTTAGTAAAGACCATATTAGTGGCGAACATGCATGTTTAATGATCAAAGATCTAGCAGAAGAAATCTCGCAGCTTACTCTATTAAACTCTCGATTTAATCGGGATCTACCACTGAATTTAATGCATCACTTTTCTCATCTCGATCACCATTTAGTGTTACAACTATTAACAGATACAAAGCATGATGTAGCGCAAATGCGTGATGTACACATTGTGAAACGATACTTAAATGGGCAGCTGCAATTTGCTGATAGCTTTGCAAGCTGTTGGCGCTTACTTTGGCACTGTCATCATTTACTTAATGAATGTTCGATAAACTCGCAAGCAATGCTAATTAAGCTAATATTACAAAAGCAAACATTGCAAAGTCTCGCTTTAGAACTGAATATCAATGGTAAGAAATCATTGCAAATCAACATAAAAGAGGCAATTAATGAGTGGTTTCTATTAGTCGAGGGACAATTTGATACGCTGTTTAATTCCGATCATACTCTTACTTAGCCCTTTATGTGCGGCTGAATATGGTATCACTGACAACTCTATTACTTTGGGCATGTCGAATGCTTTATCTGGCCCATCAGAACAATTAGGCCAACATATTAAGCAAGGCTCGCAATTGTATTTTGATGAAGTTAACCGTAAGGGCGGTGTATTTGGTCGAAAAATTCAAGTGATTAGCCTTGATGACGGTTATGAACCCATCAGAACAGTCGAAAACACCCGTTTATTACTGCTTCAAAAAGATATTTTTGCTCTGTTCGGATATGTTGGCACCCCAACTTCACATGCGATTCTCCCCTTACTTGAAAGCAGTAAAGTCCCCTATTTAATGCCCTTTACTGGCGCAGCGTTCTTGCGTACACCGACTCGCCCTACGATTTATAATTTAAGAGCCAGCTACCAACAAGAAGCCGTCGCACAAATACACTACCTCGTTAACTCTCGCAAATACACTAAAATTGGCCTGTTAATACAAGCTGATGAGTTTGGACTTGCACTAGAAGAAGCACTTCATACAGCACTTGCTGAACACAAACTCACCCCCGTGATTACAACCCGCTTTAGGCGCAATACATCAGATATAAAAGCAGCATTGCTAGCACTCGAACAACACGATCTTGAAGCTGTCAGTCTAGTTGGCACCTATAAGCCCTTAAGTGAACTAATCAACTTAGGCTTTGAACATCAGTTTAAACCTACCTTTGCCACTGTTTCTTTTGCGTCGAGTAAAGAGTTATTCAAGCACATCAAGTATCCAAGCGATATTATTGTATCTGAGGTCGTACCAAATCCTTCAACATGCCAACTTGAAATCTGCTTTGAATTTAGGGCATTAGCAAAAGCACAAGGCATGACCGAATATAATCAAGTAAGCTTTGAAGGATTCATTAATGCTAAAGTCTTTATCGAAACTGCGTCAAGTTGTGGCCGCCAATTAAATCAAACCTGCTTGCTAAATAAACTAACATCACTATCTGGTGATTTTTATGGCTTAGAAATAAACTCTGATAAGAGTGACCACCAAGGCTTAAAACACGTTTACATGTCTTTCTCTCACTAAATTTCAGTTAACGACAAGCGAAGCATTTCTTTTATTTGTGCCGTCACTGCTAAATTTGCTTTTTCGTCGAAGCCAATAATACGCGGCGTATGGATATGCCCGGTCGGGATCTGGGAGCCTAATAAGTTCCGTAGACGAATACTACGATAAGAAATTTCGTTAGATAAATAGCCACCGCCACCACCTTTGACCGCTGTAGCATGTTCTAACTCTGATAAACTTTGTGCTGCAAACTTTTTATTCTCAGGCTGCTGAAGAATCACAACTTCACGATTATCAATCACTTTATATTCACCACTAGCTTGAGTCATCGCACTGTAAGGCAAGCTATAGCTTACAAACTCAGGACCACTCAATGGCAAATTACCGAGCAAAGGAATAATAGGGTTTGATTCATTCGCCCCAGTCACCACATTCAAATTATCAGGAGCTATCACACTGCGGCGCTTTCCTGGAAAATGCTCTAAATCGAAATGTTCGCGCCCCATTGAGATCGTAGCGATTAAATCAACACTTTCGGTAGCATAAAACGGCGCTAACAAGGATTCGATCTCACCATGATCGAAGTCCTCATAGCGTACAGGGATCATGACCGTATTTATTTCAGCAGTAATACCTTTATATTCAATTACCTGCCCATCAAGAAGTAAAGCAGCGATACCAGAAGGGTTACTCTGAGCTATATTCTTATCGAGTAAAAACGGGTCAAAACCTGTTAGCAAAATCTTCTTGGTTGCTCCCTTAGAATAAGCGAGTTCGGTGCGACCTCGACTTGCCGCTTCAAATACTTCGATCAGCGCATCTCGTTGAGACGCACTAAATGAAAGACCATGTTGCTTTATAGCTTTTGTCCCAGCTAAGCGCTGCCAATATAATGCCCTATCATCCAGCGCACCTAATTGTACTGCTTTCTTTTCATTGCTCCATAATTGCTCAGCGTAAGCTCGTAAATTATCAATAGTCTGGGTAAAGTCACCCTTCTTGAGCAATAATGCCATATCTGTATCTACTTGATGGTTTTTATGTTTTAAAGCAGGCAGCACTTTTTGAGCTTTATCTAATCGAAGTTCTTCAATTGTGAAAGTCTGCGCTTGGATGAGCGGGCTAAATAAAGAGGCAGTAAACAAAAGAGATAATTTAAACATAGCGACAACGATGATTTTTAATTTTGTTCAGCTTAACGAATTTCGACATAGGTTGAAACAAAACCCGATAAAAAGGCGAATTAATTCAAGCATTATTTAATCCATGTTCTATGCTTTTAGTAGTAAAACGCTAACAAAAAAGAGGGACTGATGGACTTTATAAACTTCAAGGTTGGCCAAAAAACAATAGCACTCAAAATCCTTGATATTTTATTAACTGAACGGTTTGAGAACAATCTAACGGCTCTTCCTAACAATAATAAAAGCTTTATCGGCGTTAAAGATTATATGGGCTCGCCAACCCCAATTTTCGATCTTGGCTTAATTCTCAATAATGAATCCACACACGTAACCAATGCAAGTCTAGCTGATTTATTACAAGCGCGAGAAAAAGACCATATCGAATGGTTTAAACAGCTTGAGCACAGCATTACAACTGGTGAACCATTTGGCCTTGCTCGGGATCCACATCAATGTGCTTTCGGAAAATGGTATGACAATTTTAAAACTGATAATGAAGATTTAGACTCAATCTTAAAACGTTTCGATGAACCTCATAAGCGCATCCACTCATTAGCTGACACATTACTTAATTTAATTCGGCAAGGACAAAAAGAGGAAGCACTCGAGATATTTGCCTCAGAAAAAAGAACAACTTTCACACTCTTGCTAAGACTATTTGAATCAGCCCGAGAACAAGTCGTACTAGATTACAAACCTATCATTATATTTACGACGAAAGACGGTCAAAATCCACATATTGGTTTACTTGTCGATAAGGTAGAAGACAGTGTCAGTGTTGATAAATCAGATATCAAACCTCTAGATAAATTGACTAGTATCGGTTTTGATATCGACCCACAAACTCGCAACATGATGCGCGGTTTAATCAAAATGGAAAAATCACACAGTGTAATAATTGACTCTAGTGCAATTTTTAAACCTAGCGAGCTCGAAGAAGCAACTCTAATTGAATAAAAGTGATTTGTTAAAACTTAAACAGCAGACAGCAAAAAGCCCGACTCAGTGAGTCGGGCTTTTCTTAATAGGAGCCTG
>NZ_AQHJ01000017.1 GCF_014925405.1 Pseudoalteromonas ulvae UL12 | reverse complement strand
TTCGCGAGTCAAACACCGGATGCAATAGCGTTGGTGTGTGGTGATGAAGTGTTGACCTATGTACAACTGAATGCCCGTGCCAATCAACTGGCTTTAGGGTTGATTGAAAAAGGGGTTTGTGTTGAGTCTGTCGTAGGTGTTTTTATTAGCCGTAGTATTGATGCAATAGTTGCTATTTACGCGACACTAAAATCAGGTGCGGCGTACTTACCACTTGACCCTGAGCACCCTGCTGATCGACTTGAATATATTGTCGAAGATGCTAAGCCCCATTTAATCATAGTTAATCAAGATTCACAGAAAAATGCCCCAAGTGGTGCACATTCCTTAAATATTAATGATTGTGGCACATCGCTAGATGAGCAGGGTAACGTGAAGGTGGACAACCTCTGCGAACGTAACCTCGCATACATCATCTACACTTCTGGATCTACGGGGAAACCAAAAGGCGTAATGATTGAACACCAATCATTGGTGAACCTGATTGAGGCATTGGCGGATGAATATCTATACGGCCAACATGATCGAGTGCTTCAGTTCGCTTCTTTAACGTTTGATATGTCTGTAGAAGAAGTCTTTGGAGCTTTAGGCAACGGAAGTGCTCTCATCTTACGAGATGAAAGTTGGATTTCAGATGTAGCAACATTTTGGCACAAATGCGAGCAATTTGGTGTCACGGCGGTGAATTTACCTACTGCATTTTGGCACGAAGTTGTTAGTGACCAAGCTCGCCCGATTCCAGCATCGCTACGACAAATCAGCGTAGGTGGTGAACAACTCAATCCAGACAAAGTGGACGCATGGTTTAAGCGTGCTGGACATTCGCCTCGCCTTGTAAATGCGTATGGTCCAACTGAATACACAGTGAATACGTCTATTACTCATGAACTACGTGATAATACGCTGAGCATAGGCCAGCCAATACAAAATACTGCCGTTTACCTCCTTGATAATGAACTACGTCCTGTACCATTTGGTGCAGTGGGAGAAATTTGTGTTGCAGGTCACGGCATTGCGCGTGGATATTTAAATCAGCCTGAACTAACGGACGAACGATTCCCCTTAAATCCGCTAAATACTGAATTTGACCGAATCTATCGTACTGGCGACTTAGGTCGGTATTCTTTGGATGGTGCTATTCAATACTACGGTAGAGATGATCATCAAGTGAAAATTCGTGGATTTAGAATTGAGCTAGGTGAAATCGAAACGACTATCCGGACACTACCAAACGTTAGAGACTGTGTTGTTATTGCGAGAGAAGATATTCCTGGGAATAAAACCTTGGTCGCTTACATATGTTTGGACCAGGAGACTGGCGACATAAGCTTAGTTAAAAAGTCTCTCGTAGCAAATTTACCCGACTATATGGTGCCAAGCGCATTTGTTGAGCTACCTGAATTGCCACTGACACCGAATAAAAAAGTAGATAGAAAGGCACTGCGTAAGCCTGAATACACGTCGGCATCTGTAGACTCATTCCGTGATGCAGAGACGCAAGAAGAAGCCTTGTTGGTGAATATCTGGGCTGAGGTTTTCCGGCGAGACAAAATTAGTGCTGATGCGCACTTTTTTGAATTAGGCGGGCATTCATTGATGAGTATGCAGGTGTTGTCGAGGTTGAAAACTGCTGGATACGAACTCGATGTCAGAACGTTTTTTGCTCAACCAATACTTTCTGAAATGGCTAAGCATCTGCGCGAAGCTAACCACAATAATGACACCGTTGATTTTCAAAAGGTGCTGCAATCTCGTGTAACGTTATCGCAAAAGGAACGTGAGATTATTTATAGCAAAGTGCCAGGTGGACAGGCGAATGTTGAAGGGATCTACCCTTTGGCGCCTCTTCAAGAAGGTATTTTGTTTCATCATATGATGTCGAAAGGTAGCGACTTATATGTGACACCAATGCACTACTCGTTTGATAGCAAACAACAAATGTTGTCATTTATTGAAGCGCTAGAGCAAGTAGTACAACGTCATCAAGCACTTCGCACCGCAGTTATGTGGAAAGAGTTGGCTATGCCCGTTCAGGTTTTATGCCAATCAATACCGTTGTCGGTTGCATATGAAGAATACGCTTCTGAAAAAGAGTTGACTGCCAACGCTACTCATTATCTTTCTGCTGAACATCAGTGGATGGATTTGGAACATGCACCGCTTGTTAAAGCAACTTGTATGGCGTGCGAAAAAGACGGTAGTTGGTCTGTAATTATTCAGGAACATCATTTAATCAGCGATCATATTTCGTTAGAAATTATTCAGGAGGAGCTTCTAGCATTCCTCGAAGGAAATGAAGCAACATTACCTGCTCCTGCAGGATACGAATCATTCTTGCATAACGCGATTGTCAACACTGATACTCATGCAGCTCGTCAATTCTTCACTGCTCAAATGCAGGGATTTGAAGAAATTACCACGCCATTTGCCATCGATTTCGACAGCAATGAAATAAGTACTTTTGAAGAATTACAGCTTGATCTTGATTCTCATTTGTCAAAAGCGATTAGGCAAGCAGCCGTCGAACTATCTGTGAGTCCAGCCATATTATTTCATGTTGCGTGGGCTCTGACATTGGCGAAAGTAAGCAATAGCAAAGATGTTTTATTTGGCTCAGTGCTGTCTGGACGTCTTCAAGGTGTACAGGAAATAGAACGAGTCGTAGGCTTGTTTATCAATACGTTGCCATTGCGCGTAGATCTCAATCAAATGAGCGTTATATCAGCAGTTGAGATTGTGCAAAAACAACTCGCGGAATTATTGACATTTGAGCAAATACCCACGGCTGTTGCTGAACAGTGTGCTGACATTTCTGGTGGTGTAAGTCTATTCCATAGCATCCTAAATTATCGTCACTCTGAGGTTGATAGTGAAGACAGTGATGTCAACAAGCGATGGAAAGCTTCCGGTGCCAATCTCAAGACCGTGAAGGAAAGAACTAATTACCCGATCACATTCTCAATTGATGATTTGGGCCAAGGTTTTTCAATTAGCGCGCAAGTAGATCAACGGGTGAACGCCAAGACAATTACGCACTATATGCTAAATGCCTGTCGTACCTTGGTTGATGCGCTAAAAGAAAACAAAGGCCAGCCACTGTTAGCACTCAATATAGTCGGAAGTGAGAAAGAAGTTTCTGCCTTATACGGTGATGTGGTTTCTAGCTCTTCTGGACCTGTTATAGCGGAGTTGTTCGAGCAACAAGCTAAGTCGAATGCCAGTGCTATTGCGGTGCGCTTTCACAATGAAGAAATTACATACGCGCAATTGAACGAGCAAGCAAACAGGTTGGCTCGCTTGCTTCAAGCCAAAGGTGCCAGTGCAAATACGCCAATAGTGACACTATTAGATCGTTCAGTTGAGCTAGTCGTATCAATTGTAGCCATTCTTAAATCTGGCGCAGGCTATGTACCAATAGATACTGCACTACCAAACGCTCGTATCAATATGATCTTAAGTGACTTACCTGACGACACTATCATAGTGACAACTGAAGCATGGTGCGGCGAGTTATCACTTGTGAGCCGCCCAGTGGTAGAAATTGATAGCAGCGATTTGGCAGCAACAATGGCGACTTTAGCTGACACCAATTTAGCAATGAATTACTCACTCGATGATTTGGGATACATCTTATATACCTCGGGTTCTACGGGAAAACCTAAAGCTATTGAAATGCCACAACGTGTCCTAGCTAACCTCCTTGTTGGCATGGAACGCGCCGAACCATCACTACATGGCGACTCTCGATGGTTACAGTTCTCATCGATTGGATTTGATCTTAGTTTTGAAGATATCTTCAAGCCGCTAACCAGTGGCGGAAGCGTTCAGCTAATTGACAAACATACACAATTAAATACTGCGCTGTTAGCCCGAGTTATTGATGAGCAACAAATAGAAGTGCTTAATTTACCGTATGCAGCTTTACAAAGTTTAAGTGAACTTTGTACTAAGCAAATCATACACTTTCCGGCACTGAAAGTGGTCATTTCCAGTGCAGAGCGATTACGCATTACTGATTCAATCAGAACGTTTTTTGCCGCACATACACAATGCCAACTTGTTAACCACTACGGGCCGGCTGAAACACACGTAGTTACATCATTGACACTGGATAATGAGCCAAGTAGCTGGCCAGCATTGCCGTCAATTGGGCAGCCCATTCAAAATGTTCAATTGTATGTACTTGACGAGTTTGAACAACCCGTGCCAAAAGGTGCTCAGGGCGAGCTATATATCGCAGGCGAATGTTTATCTAATGGATATTATCAATCTGAGGACTTAACAAGCGAACGCTTTATCAAGTGTGATTGGGTAGAAAATGGCCGCATGTATAAAACGGGCGATATTGTTCAAATTAACAATGATTCAGGTGAACTTGTCTATTTTGGACGTGATGACCATCAAGTCAAAATTCGAGGTTTTAGAATCGAGCTTGGCGACATTGAAACACAGCTAAGCAAAATAACGGGCATCACTAGTTGTGTGGCTGTTGCACATTGCAACGACTCACCTGAACCACAGCTTGTTGTTTACTTCACTAGCGAAATATCTCAAGAGTTGAAACTCCTCAAGCAGCAACTTTCTTCTGTGCTACCTGATTACATGGTTCCTAACGCTTTTGTTCATGTTGAAGCTATGCCGATCAATGCAAATGGCAAGGTCGACAGGAAGCAATTGCCAGCGCCGAGTGAAAAAGATTTTATCCGAGCTGAGTATTGTGCACCGCAAAGTGATTTAGAGAAGCAAGTGTGTGAAATATGGCAACAAATCTTAAATATGGAGCAAGTCGGATTAGAAGACAACTTTTTTGATTTGGGAGGGCATTCTCTCTTGGCGATGAAGTTAATTTCACGGGTTGAGCAAGAGTACAGGATTGCGTTACCGATAGCTGTCATTTTTGAACAACCAGAGTTACGTGCTCTGTGTCATTGGATAGAAAAAGAAACTGTAATTCAACGCAATAAACACATAGAAGACGTTGTTGAAGAATACGACGAAGTAGAGTGGTAAGAATGAATATTAGTAAATTTATCGACACCCTGTCGAAACAAGAAGTTCGTCTTTTTGTGGAAAATGGCAAGTTAAAAACAAAATCAGCGCCTGGCGCGATAAAACCAGAGCAAGTAGAGGTTATTAAATCTCATAAACAACAAATTATTGACTTTCTAAGTCAAGAATCTGAAGTCGCGAGTATTAAGTTACCAGAACTCAAAAAACAGAGCTTGCATACTGCGCCGCTATCATTTGCTCAACGTCGCTTCTGGCTGTCGGAGCAGACACACCTTAGCAGCCATCAATATAAGGTATCGACGGCGTTTAATATCGGAGGAGAATTCTGTACGTCGCTGGCAGAGCGTGCGTTGAGTATGATTGTCGACAGACACGAAATTCTTCGCACTATCTATGTGATTGAAAATGGTCAACCTGTACAGCAGATTAAAGAAGAGTTTTCATTCGAGTTGGCAGAAGAGGTGTTACCAAATAATACCAATCGTGATAATGCGGTCACTCAATGGCTCGCTAAGCAGGGGGCTCATCACTTTGATTTAGCATGTGATTTACCCATTAGAGTGAGCTACCTTAATTGTGCTTTATCTAAGAAAGACTCGTCAGATCCTGTTGGTGTGATTTTCTTCGATTTGCACCATATTGCCGTAGATGGGTGGTCCTTAGCGATTCTTGTTGATGAATTTCAAACACTATATCAGTCGTTGAGCACGCAAGAAGATATTACGCTCAACAATTTGCCAATTCAATATGCTGACTATGCAGCGTGGCAAAACGATGAGTTGATGAAAGATGTTTTCGAGCAACAGCTGGATTATTGGCAAAATCAACTTAAAGAGTTACCAGAAAGCCATCAATTAACGACAAATACAGTTAGGGAAGGTGTCCCGTCAAACGCAAGTCGCATAGTCAAAGCGATCGTTAATGAAGAGGCGGTCATTGCTCTTAGAGCACTAGCTAAGCAACATCAAGTCACTATGTTTATGGTGCTTCATACGGCATTTTCAATTGTCCTAGCTCGATTTAGCAATCAATCGGATGTTGTTATGGGGACGCCAGTTGTAACAAGACCTGCGGAGCAGCTGGAAGGCTTGGTAGGTTGTTTTCTCAACACTCTAGTGTTGCGTCTGGATTGTGATTTAACCAACACGTTTGAACAGTTGCTTAAACAATCGAAAAAGGTTTCTCTAGCAGGGCAAGCAAATCAGGTTGTTCCTTTCGAAATGCTTGTAGAGCGCCTAGCGCCAAATCATAACGAATATTCAACGCCTTTGTTTCAAGTGATGTTTTCGATGCAGAGCTATGAACAACAAGCATTGAATGGGAGCAATGTTTCGTTCGAAGAAGTGGCTATCGATAAAAGTACGACAAACTTTGACTTAACACTAACTGCTGTTGATGAAGGCAGCACTCTTTCATTGGCTTTTGAATTTAAAGAAGCGCTGTTCAGTGCTGATTTATCTGACCGAATTGCACGGGGTGTTGAATCGCTACTAAGTGAGGCTTGTGAAAATCCAGCATTACCTGCTTCGCAGCTCAATATTTTTAAAGAAGAAGAGCTGGCTATGTTAACTAAAGCGTCGACTTCCCCGTGGCCTATTGAACATCAAGCGGAATATGCGCATGAATTAGTGCAAATGCAATCTCAAGCCAACCCAGACAAAGTCGCAATTCGCTACGAAGATGAGGTGATTACATTTTCTCAATTAGATATGCGGTCTAACCAAATAGCACATCTTATTCTAGAAACGGTTGCACCTGACAACAGTATTGTCGCCATTCTGATGAAACCGGGCTTAGATTTTGTCGCAAGTATGTTGGGTGTATTAAAAGCGGGTTGTGCATACGTACCTATAGATCCTAGCTACCCACAAACGCGTATTAAGCACATTTTGAATGAAAGTGGACCCGCGCTGATTCTAGCTGATAGCGATAGCACTATCACAGTTCCATCATTGAATACTAGCTCATTGGTCGTGATCGAAAATGAGGTATTAGCAGCACATTCAACGTCATTACCAACGCCAATCATTGCAATAAACGATTCAACTCTCGCTTATGTTATTTATACATCGGGCTCTACAGGTAATCCAAAAGGGGTCATGATTGAGCATGGCGCTTTGCGCGAATCTACGTTAGCGAGAATCGCGTCACACTATGTTACGCCAGAACGTTTTTTACTGGTTTCTTCATTTGCCTTCGACTCCTCAGTCCCTGCCATATATTGGGGACTTGGTTGTGGTGGCGAACTTCATTTATTACCGACAGAAAAAGCAAAAGACGCTCCACAAGTAGCCGCAACAATTGATGAATACGCGCTTACTCACGCTATATTTTTGCCGGGCTTTTACGATGCGATCATTGAACACATAAATGGTCATTCGTTAACCAACGTCATTTGTGCAGGGGAGAGTTTGTCTGACACAGTTAAAGCGAAACATTTCGCTTTACAACCACAAGCAGTTTTGATGAATGAATATGGCCCAACAGAGTCAACAGTATGGTCTAGTGTCAAAATATTCGAATCTGACAACGATGCGGTATCTATTGGCTTTGCAGCTCCTCACGTCTCACTTCACGTACTCGGTGCGCATGGTGAACAGTGCCCTATTGGCACTGTCGGAGAGCTTTATATCGGTGGTAAAGGACTTGCCCGTGGCTACTTTAACCGAGATGACTTGACCGCCGAACGCTTTAGAGAAATTCAATTGTATAACGGTAGTGTCGAACGTTTGTACCAAACAGGCGATCTTGTATCTGTTCAAGCTAACGGTGAATATGCTTATGTTGGACGTAATGACCATCAAGTAAAACTTCGCGGTTATCGAATCGAGTTGTCAGAAATAGAGGCTTCTTTACTCCGCTATGCAGATATCCAGCAGGCGGTTGTATTGTTAGAGCGTGATAGCAACAGCCAGCCTTATTTATCAGCTTATTTGGTTGGAGCAAATGCACTTCACATTGAGAATATTCAAGCTTGGGTCGAGCAACATCTTCCGCAATTTATGTGGCCCAGTCGCTATCAAGAACTACCTGCCTTTCCACTGAATAACAACGGCAAAGTAGATAGAAATTCCCTATCGAAAATGCAATCGAAAGATCTGTTACTAGACAGTTACGTTGCACCACAAACGGAAATGGAAAGTAAAATTTGTGAGCTACTTCACCAACAATTTGGACTAGTTAAAGCTAGTTGTTCAGCTCGCTTTACACAATTGGGACTGCACTCATTGCAGTTCGTAAAACTCGCAGGCGTATCAAAAGAAACATTAGGCATAGAGCTGTCTGTTAGAGACTTCTACGTTCATGACAGCATTACGCAACTTGCTCTGTTTATAGCCGAGCAAGTTTCCACCACCGAAGAATCAAGCATCGAAGAAAGAGAGATTGTTGAGCTATGAGCATCAACCAGCTAATAACTGAATTAAAACAGCAAGATATCCAACTTTATCTGGATGGCGAAGCACTAAAAATAGATGCACCTAAAGGTCGCGTTACGTCTGAAATTATTGAGACGATAAAAGCGAAGAAAGCGCCTATCGTGACACATTTAAAGATGTTGGAATCGATGGATGTGATCAGTCCTTGCACTGCTCAATTGGATAAGAATAAACTCCCACTGTCTTTCGCTCAAAAGCGTTTATGGTTGATCGACCGTATGGAAGGCGCTAGCGAACACTATAATATGTCTCGCGTTTTGGAAGTTGAAGGCCAATTTGATACACAAATAGCTAATCGAGCGCTGCAACAGATCGTGCAGCGCCATGAAATCTTGCGCTCAATTTACTTTGAAGATGACGGGCAAGCATGGCAAAAAGTCAATGAAGATGCGCAAATTGAAATTGGATTTCAAAAAACAGATGCAGAAGGGGACGAGTTAACTGCTTTACTGTACAGAACTGTTATTCAGCCTTTTGATTTAACAAAAGATTTGATGGTTCGAGCTGATTTGATAGAAACGAGTAGTTCGCGCCAGTTTTTGATCCTTAATATTCATCATATAGCGGGTGATGGTTTTTCAATTTCTTTGCTTATTGAAGAATTTGTCGCCATTTATGAAGCAATGATTATCGGCGATGCTGCTGAGCTTCCAAAGATGCCGATACAGTATGCCGATTATGCGTATACGCAACAGCAATGGATGGAAAATGGCCTACTGGACGAGCAAATAGCGTATTGGAAGTCACAACTAGAAGACTTACCGTTATTGCATCAATTTCCAATTGATTTTCCAAGGCCAGCTCGTCAAACGAATAATGGTATCAAGAAGCGCCGCCGCTTAAGTCAATCTCATACTGCCGCGCTTAGAAAGCTATCTGAGCAAACTGGTGCGACAATGTTTATGCTATTGCATGCTGCTTTCGCTGTGTTTATTGCAAGATACAGTGGCCAATCTGATGTCGTTATAGGTACTCCAGCTGCTAATCGCAAGCAACAAGGGCTTGAGTCGCTTATCGGCATGTTTGTCAATACCCTTGTATTACGTACCACTTATGATTCGAACCTGACTTTCTTTGAATTCCTTGAGCACGTAAAACAGGTCAATGTAGATGCGCAAGTTAATCAGTACCTTCCATTTGATGAAGTGCTGGCAACGCTAAATATAGAGCGAAATTTAGCATACAACCCTGCGTTTCAAATCATGTTTTCTATGGATACATATGAAGCATCTGAATCAGACCTGAAAGACGTGCGGTTTACACCTGTTTCTTCTGGTGAGTCTTTTGCTAAGTTCGACCTTGAATTGGATGCAATCGATGAAGGTGACACCATACTGTTTGAGCTTGTTTACAATACAGACTTGTTCGATTTTGATGCTATGGAGAGAGTGTTCAAATCATTTGAGGCTATGGTAATTGACGTTAGTAAAAGCCCGCAAAAGCAAGTTTCAGAGTTAACAATTATTGATCCAGAAACAGCTATTCACGTTATGGAATTGTCTTGTTCAGATAGTCCAATTGAATCACCTAATTCGGTTCTTAGGGATTTTGAATCTTGGGCTGAAGCTAGCCCTAATGCACGTGCATTGACTTGGGTACAGAATGATTCAATCTATCACATGACTTATCAACAGCTTGAATCGAAATCAAATCAACTGGCTAACTATTTCATTCAAAAAGGTCTTGAGCCAGGCGATATTGTAGCGCTATGTTTACCACGCTCAGAACAAATGGTTGTGGCAATGCTTGCTACTCTTAAAGCGGGAGCAGCATATACTCCAATTGATCCTGATAGTCCTGCAAATCGAATTGAACTAGTACTTAAAGACTCTCAGCCTGCATTACTTATCACCAACAGCGTGACGGAATTGCTACTCGGTGAGGTAACTACGAAAATAAACTTAGATAAGGTCGCTTTAGAAAATCAGTCAACTGAGAAGCCTAAGGTAGAAATAATTGACGATTCATTGGCCTATTTAATGTACACGTCTGGTTCTACAGGAGTGCCAAAAGGAGTGATGATTGAGCACGACCAACTGAACCATTATGTTGCGGCGGCTCAGCAGGAATACCAAATTACAAGCTTTGACAATGTGTTGCAATTCTCATCATTCTCATTTGATATTTCCATTGAAGAGTGTTTCGTTACGCTAAGCCAAGGAGCCGCGTTAGTGCTGCGCGATGAGCGTTGGATGAGTAGCGTAGACGCTTTTTGGAGTTTATGTCATGAATTCTCAATTTCAGTTGTAAGTTTACCTACAGCGTTTTGGCATCAAATCAGTCGTTACAACGACGCTCTGCCCAAATCAATGCGTATAGTCATTATTGGAGGAGAAGCCGTTAATCTTGAGCTTGTTAATCGCTGGTTCGAAAGTGCAAAGCGTCCTACATTAATTAACACATATGGGCCAACAGAAACTACGGTTGTTGCTTCATCATTTCGTGTAACCAAGGCCTACACTCAAAACTCGACTATTCCTATTGGCGTTCCATTTGGTCATGTACAGACCTACGTTGTTGATGAGAAAAACAATATTTTGCCGCAAGGAGTAACTGGAGAGTTACTGGTTGCCGGTAGTGGCGTGGCACGTGGATATTTGAATCGACCAGCAGATCAAACGGCACGATTTGTTACATTCCAAAGACTTGACGGTACATTTACACGCGGGTACAAAACAGGTGATCTCGCCAATTTCAATTACAAAGGTGAATTAGAGTACGCGGGCCGTATCGATAATCAGGTCAAAATTCGTGGGTACAGGGTTGAATTATCAGAAATTGAAGTACAGCTCACTAAACACAAGGATATTTCACAGGCAGTAGTCACGGTTGATGAACAGAGCGGTCAAAAACGTATTGTTGCATATTTTGTTTCTTCAACGGAGTTGTCGGCTGATGCCGTGACAAGCTATTTAGCAGAACAACTACCAGAATATATGGTGCCTTCTGCGCTGAGCCAAATAGCGTCAATTCCGTTAACTACAAACGGAAAAGTTGATTATAAATCATTACCAAAAATTCAGGAATCAATGCAACGAAGCAGTGAAATATCTGCACCTGAAACACCGACAGAAAAGCAGCTAGCAAAGCTATGGGCTCAACTTTTACAAGTGGAGTTTATTTCCCGTTTTGATAATTTCTTTAAGCTTGGCGGGCATTCATTAACCGCGATTCAATTGGTCTCGGAGATTAATCAAACATTTAATATTGATTTATCAGTTCAGGTAGTTTTTGAACAAAAAAACCTTGCTGGGTTAGCTAATGCAGTTGAAGATTTAGTTCATTCAGGAAGTAAATGTGAAAAAATTACTCCTTGTACGCAAAATAATCGACTTCCTTTGTCATTCGCTCAACAACGTTTGTGGTTTATTGATCAGTTAGAAAGTGGTTCAACACAATACAACATGCCATTGGCAATGAAAGTGTCTGGCGAATTTAACATACGTTGTGCAGAGCAGGCACTTTCAAAAATTGTCGAACGACATCAAGTGTTAAGGACTGTATTCAAACACGATGAAGCAGGCGCATGGCAGGAAATTCTTAAACACCAGCCATTCCAGCTTAATTGTATTGATTTAACTGTCAATGATGATTTTGAGCCAGCGTTGTTAACGGAGTTGATAGAGCAACACAGCCAGCAAACTTTCCAACTTGATGCGGATGTGCTCCTTAAGGTGTCTTTTGTTGAAGCAGGTCAATTAGGCAAATTTATATTATTCAACATGCATCACATTGCATCAGATGGCTGGTCAATGAAGATCTTGGTTGATGAATTTATCACTTTGTACAAAGCATATTCTCAAGGCAACCAAGCACCAGTACTTAATGATTTGCCAATTCAGTACAAAGACTATGCATTTTGGCAACGAGAAAAGCATACACAAGGTGCATTCGAAGACGATTTGGTTTATTGGAAAAATCAATTAGCCGGCATCCCTCCTGTGCATGATTTACCTTTAGACTTTGCACGACCACAAGTGCTGGAAAATCAAGGTTCACTGGTGAAATTTTCAGTCGACAAAGCTGTATTAAAAGGACTTAAGCAGCTTGCTCAGGACAGCGATTGTAGCTTGTTTATGATCATGCATGCGGCATTGTCGATATTTGTTGCTCGTCATAGTCAAGCAGAAGACATCGTAATTGGTACGCCTAGCGCGAATAGATTAAACAGCGAAATCGCGCCGTTGATTGGCTTTTTTATCAACATGATTGCGTTGAGAACTGATTACCGGAAGGAGTTGACGCTATCGCAATACCTCGAATATGTGAAAGGGGTGAACGTTTCTGCTCAAGCCCATCAATCATTATCGTTTGAAATGTTGGTAGAAGCATTACAGCCTGAACGTAGTGCCAGCTATTCGCCGATATTCCAAATAGCCTTATCTGTCGACACCATTGAATCACAAGATTTGGCACTTGAAGACGTGACCTTTGATGTGCTGGATGAAGTACACACAACTGCGCAATTTGATTTAACTCTAGATGTCAGTGAAGCAGAGCACGAATTGGAATTGAGTTTTGAATTCAACACGCAGTTGTATTCCGCTTCAACAGTAGAACAGTTTGCCGATAGGTTTGCTACTTTACTCACAGCGATGGCTTCACCAGATTTTCTACAGCAACCGTTGTCCACGTTGCCAGTGGTATCAGCCAAAGAGCGCCAGTTCTTGTTGTGTGACTTCAATGATAATGAACGTGCATTTCCAAAGGACATGACGATTCACGACTTGATAGACATACAATCCCAAAAAACACCAATGACTATCGCATTGGTAGATGGAGATAAATCATATACCTACCAAGAAGTTAATGAACTGGCTACTCGAGTCGCAGTATTTATCATCGATAAAGGCTGGGCGCCTGAAACTTTTATTGCTATCAGTATGGAGAGAACAGTTGCTTCAGTAGTGACTGTATTGGGTATCTTGAAAGCGGGCTTGGCTTATGTGCCAATCGATGATGAGCTTCCGAATGAAAGAATCGCACATATTCTAACTGATAGCGCAGCGCCATTGGTCATCGTAGATCATGCTTCTCGACTAATTGAGCAAGGAAACACGCCAGTCATTACTATTGATGAAATCCTTACAACAGTTATTGAACCTTCTGCAGTATCAGCTCAAATGGTTCGATCTGATCATATCGCATATATGACTTATACCTCAGGCACTACGGGTAAAGCTAAAGGCGTAATGGTTGAGCACCAAGCCATGATTGCACGTTTTTACGGATGGGATGATGCCTTTGATCTTGTTAACACTCCGCCAACGGTACTCCAAATGGCAGGACTATCCGTAGATATCTTCTTAGGCGATATTGTTAAAAGCTTGTCCACAGGGGGCAAACTTGTTTTGTGTCGCAAAGAGTGGTTACTCGATACAGAAGTACTATGTAACATTATTGCGAACAATCGAGTGACATTTATCGATGTTGTACCAAGCCTATTGCGCAGCATGATGGAATACACAGAAGGAAAGGGAACGCAACTTGATACGATCAGTCATGTATTGGTAGGTTCAGAAGCGTGGCATGGACGTGATTTGCGTCGCTTACGTAATATGCTCAGTGCGCAGGCTCGTTGCTTCAATATATACGGTCAAACTGAGTCCGTGATAGACGCAACATATTTTGATGCCACACTATGCCAATTGGCTGACGACAAAATTGTTCCTATAGGAGGCCCTTTAAGTAACACGCAAATATTCGTTTTAGATGCACAAGGTGAATTGGTGCCAACAGGAGTTGTGGGTGAGTTATCGGTTGGAGGGCCGGGCCTAGCGCGCGGTTATCGTAACTTGCCTGAGATGACACGAGAAAAATTCATCAACAATTCACTCACTACTAAAGGTGAACGCATTTACTGCACGGGTGATCAGGCTTTGATCAGGAAAGATGGCACGATTGAGTTTCTTGGTCGAAATGACCATCAGGTCAAAGTCAGAGGGTTTCGTGTTGAGCTATCTGAAATAGAAGCACGATTAAATGTACTGCCAAAAGTTTCGGCTGCCGTTGTATTGGTGCGCAAAAATCAAGCTGGCGATAATCAACTTATTGCTTATCTTGAAACGCAATCAAATTTGACGCCAGAAGACGTCAGAACGCAACTAGGTTCGAGTTTGCCTAGTTACATGATCCCATCGGCATTTGTCTGTGTTCCAAAGTTTAGCATTACAGTGACAGGTAAGGTCGATCGTAAAGCATTACCTGAGCCAGATGCGACTGCTTACGGCAGCGAACAATATATTCCACCGAGCAATGAGGCAGAAGAAGTACTTTGTTACGTGTGGGAACAGGCTCTCCAAGTTGAACGTGTAGGTGTTAGAGATAACTTTTTCAGCCTAGGCGGAGATTCAATATTGATGGTGAAAGTAGTGAATATGGCTAAGAGTGCTGGCATTGCTGTCTCCGTTAAATCTTTGATGCTGCACCAAACAATTGAAACGCTCGTGGCAAATTTAGATGGTGAAGAAGGCGGCAATAATGTTGGCCCCGTAGATGCGTTTTCCTTGTTAAGTGAATCGGAACGAGCACAGCTTAATCTAGATTTATATGAAGACGCTTATCCTTTGTCTAACTTACAACTGGGCTCGATTTATCACCAATTGAAAGACGGAAACTACCACATTGTGGAACCGTATTGGGTCACCGAAGATTGGCATGAAGAATGTTTTGTACAAGCACTGAATGCATCAGTAGCTCGTCATGAAATTTTGCGTACGAGTTTTGACTCACTTTCCGAAAGAATGTTACAGCTGGTACATAATCATATTGCATTGCCATACCAAGTTTTTGACTTGCGTACGATGGATGAAACGGAATTTCAACAGACGGTATCGTCATTCCTTGAAAAGGAGAGTGATAATCATTTTTCTGATCAAGAAATACAGTGGCGCATTAATGTATTTCTTTCAAATACAGGCAAGTTTGCAATAGTCCTATCTCACCATCACGCTATCTTAGATGGCTGGAGTGTGGCGTCGTTGATAACAGAGTTATGCAAAGATTATCAGGACTTGATAAACGGCCAAGTGCTAATATCTCGCCCAACACTACCTAAGTTTAGTCAGTACATTGCAGAAGAATTGCAAGCGATTGACAGCGAGTCATCTAAAGCTTACTTCCAACAACTATTATCGGATGCAACACTGCTCAAATGGAGTGGTGAAGACGTAACTCGCCACTACAAAGGGGAATTAGATCTATCGGGCCGTAATATTGCTCTTACTGAATTGGCGCAACGTTTAAGAGTTCCGGTTCGCATCGTGTTATTGGCAGTACATTTATATGTGCTTGCAAAAGTAAATGGTACTACAAGGACAACGTCTTCAGTAGTAGGTCATGGTCGTCTGGAAGTAGCAGGCAGTGAACAAGCACTTGGTCTTTATCTCAATACTCAACCAGTAGTTGCGGATATACAAAATTCTAGTTGGGTACAGTTTATTGCCCAAGTGAGCTGCCAATTAAACAACACTTGGGCGCATCGTCATTATCCTGTGGCACAAATTCAGGAAGATCTAGGTATGGACTTTTCTGGTGCTCTGTTTAACTACGTGAACTTTCATGTTGCTAATGATTTAGCTGACCGAAATGATGAAGGGGTCAATCCACTTCAGCAACTTAATACGCAGGTGGGTGAATCAGTAAACTATGCATTCGATATTTTGTTTAGCCATGACCCGACGAGCGAATCTTTATTATTAAACCTACAGCTGAGCGTAGACGACTTTGCACAGGCTCAGGTTGAACAATACTTGGCTTATTTCGCCGCTGCTGTTGCAGACATGATAGATAGCAATGGTCATTCTACTTTAGCAACCGTACCATTACTTGCCCAAGCTGAAATAGAGCAGCTCCTACATTGGGGCGGCCAAATTAATGAACCTACAGCATTAAGCCATGCAACGAAATTGTTTGAGGGAGCCACACAGCAGGCACTGACGACTACCGCAGTTGTGGACGAAAGAGGAACGCTCACATACGAAGCGCTTAACGATAAAGTTAATCAGTTAGCTTGCGTATTGCTTGAGAACGCCGTAGCGCCAAATGAGCCTGTGGGTGTCTTTATGGAGGCGAATACCGACTTAATTGTTGTCGTACTTGCTCTGTGGAAGATAGGAGCAACTTATGTACCGCTTTCTCCAACTTATCCTGCTGATCGTATTCAATTTATGATTGACGATGCAAATATTAAGACAGTATTGACTCAGGAAAGTTTGAGTCAAGATGCAGTGTTTAAGGGAGCTAATACTCAAATACTGTCGGATCTTTTTGCAAGGTTTGACGAAGAAGATCGAATACTTGAGGAACCGCTTACTTCAACTGAACAAGTCGCGTACATCATCTATACCTCAGGAACAACGGGTAAGCCAAAAGGCGTACAAGTTACGCATGCTAACTTGAGTAGCTATTGTGCGGCGGTAAATGCTCGCTATCAATTGACAGAGCGTGATCGAGTATTGCAGTTCTCCAATATCAGCTTCGATATTTTTATTGAAGAGTTATGTTTATCCGTGTTGAGCGGGCGCACGCTCGTTATGAAACCAAGCCAATTACAATCGGATCTAGAGGGCTTAGCTCAGTTTATCCAAGCTAATTCTGTATCTGTTATGTCGTTACCAACAGCGTTCTGGGCTGTTATGGCGCGGGAAGCTATGATGCAAGATGTTGATCGTCTTACATCACTTACAACATGTATTGTTGGTGGTGAAGCGATGAAGCTAGAGTCAATAAAACAGTGGTATGACAAGTTTAAGGATAAGGTTCGAGTGCTCAATACTTATGGCCCGACAGAAACAACGGTCGTAGCTACCACTCATGAAATCGATTTTAGTCGCATGTATAAACAAGCTCCGCCTATTGGTATGCCGCTACCGGGTTACATGTGTTTTGTGGTAGGTGAAGATGGGCTTTTGGCGCCAATTGGTACGCCAGGCGAACTCGTTGTTGGGGGAACTGCGGTAAGCGCAGGCTATCTGAACCGTAGCGCTGATACGCGGGCACGTTTTGTAGAACAAGTTGTTACTAGCAATTTGCGTGTACCTGTTTATAAAACAGGTGATCTAGTGAAGTGGAATAGCGTTGGTGAACTTGACTACATTGGTCGTGTTGATAATCAAATCAAGCTGAATGGCTATCGCATTGAAATTGGCGAAGTGGAATCTGCGATTAACAAGGTGGTTAAGCTTAACGGACTGGAAGTAATTGCAAAAGATGTAAATGGTCATGCGGCATTATGCGCTTATCTGGTTTCGACAGATGCGATTGATGTGGCCAGTGTGGTTTCGCAATTGAGTACAATGCTACCGGAATACATGGTTCCTAAGTACGTCAATGTAATTTCATCATTGCCAATTACCGCCAACGGCAAAGTTAATCATCAGCTTCTTCCTGAGCCTGAAGCTATTATTCAAACAGAAACCGTCGTAGCACCTGTCACTGAAACAGAGCTGAATTTAGCTGAATTGACAGCTCGATTCCTGAATATCGATTCATCTGCTATTAGCATGACATCAGGCTTTTTTGAACTAGGTGGCAACTCTTTAATGCTGATCCAGTTTATGTATCTACTAAACACAGAATATGACATTTGCTTAACAGTGCCAGAGCTTATCGAAGCCCAATCCATCGGAGGGTTAGCTCAACTGGTTGAAAACCGAAAACTAGCTGAATCCGTTGACATTCAAGAAGGCGAAAATCTTGAAGTAGAAGATGAGGGGTGGTTGTAATGGTTTCTGAAGTTGTAAGAGAAGCTGCAGAAAACGGTGTAAAGCTGTTCGTAGAAAATGGACGTTTAGGTTTTAAACTGCAAAAAGGCGGACAATTTACGGCAGAGCTAAAAGCCAGAATCTCTGAAAACAAGCACGCTATTGCCGATTTCTTACAAAATTATGCTAAGAAGCCTGCAATAGAGGCTATACCCCGTGTAAAAGAAAGAAATGTACCTCAGCAGTTGTCATTTGCACAACAACGATTGTGGGCAATAGATAAGTTTGAAGGGGGCTCAGCCCATTACAACATGTCTT
>NZ_AQHJ01000016.1 GCF_014925405.1 Pseudoalteromonas ulvae UL12 | reverse complement strand
CGCGCTCTTCTGGAGCGTTATCGATTGATGCGAAATCTTTAGCAGTACCACCGTATACTTTTGCAAGTACGTTAGTGATTGCTGCAGTTAGTGTAGTTTTACCGTGGTCAACGTGGCCGATAGTACCAACGTTTACGTGCGGTTTTACGCGTTCAAACTTTTCTTTTGCCATCTTAAAAAATTCCTATAAAAGAAATTAAAGTCCGATCCAAACAGATCGGACCGAACTTAAATTACTTAACAGCGCGAGCTGCAATTATTACGTCTGCCACATTTTTAGACGCTTCACTGTACTTCACAAACTCCATAGCGTATGAAGCACGGCCCTGCGTAGCAGAACGAAGATCCGTTGCGTAACCGAACATTTCAGATAACGGAACTAGTGCATTGATTTGTCTCAATCCACCTGGCGCATCTTCCATTCCTTCGATTAAACCACGACGACGGTTTAAATCGCCTACAACATCACCCATGTTGTCTTCAGGAGTGATTACTTCAACCTTCATTACTGGTTCAAGTAATACAGGATTCGCATCAAGCGCCCCCTTCCTAAAGCCCATAGAACCTGCGATTCTGAATGCCATCTCATTTGAGTCTACGTCATGGAATGAACCATCAAACAACGTAACTTTGACACCCAGTAAAGGGAAACCAGCAAGCACACCATTTTGCACTTGATCTTGAATACCTTTGTCTACCGCTGGTATATATTCTTTTGGTATAACGCCACCTACGATTTCATTTACGAACTCATAGGTTGGGGAGTCATCACTGTCCATTGGAAGCGGTTCAATTTTAAGCCATACATGACCAAATTGCCCTCGACCACCAGATTGACGAACAAACTTTCCTTCAACTTCAACTGATGAGCGGATAGTCTCACGGTAAGAAACCTGAGGTTTACCCACATTACATTCGACGCTGAATTCGCGCTTCATTCTGTCAACGATAATATCTAAGTGAAGCTCACCCATACCAGAGATGATAGTCTGACCAGACTCTGCATCCGTATGGACGCGGAACGATGGGTCTTCAGCAGCTAGTTTACCTAGTGCAATCCCCATTTTTTCTTGATCAGCATGTGTTTTAGGCTCTACCGCTACAGATATTACAGGCTCTGGAAATTCCATTCGCTCTAATGTAATAATTGCATCCGGAGAACATAAGGTATCACCTGTGGTCACGTCTTTAAGACCGATAGCAGCCGCGATGTCACCAGCGCGAACTTCTTTAATCTCTTCACGAGAGTTTGCATGCATCTGTACTATTCGGCCAAGGCGTTCTTTTTTACCCTTTACAGGGTTATAAACAGCATCACCTTGATTAACAATACCAGAATAAACTCGGAAGAAAGTTAAAGTACCTACAAATGGGTCTGTTGCAATTTTAAAGGCGAGAGCCGCAAATGGGGCATCATCTTTTGCCGGACGCTCTTGTTCAGTGTCATCTTCAAGAATACCCTGAATTTGTTTCACTTCTGTTGGCGATGGCATATATTCAATTACTGCATCAAGTACAGCTTGAACACCTTTATTTTTGAAAGCAGAGCCACATGTCATTGGCACTATTTCACCAGCTAACGTACGTTGACGAATAGCTGCTTTTATTTCTTCTTCGCTTAACTCTTCACCTTCGAGGTATTTATCCATTAGATCTTCAGTCGCTTCAGCTGCGCTCTCAACTAAATGAGAACGCCATTCTTCTGCTTCATCAAGAAGATCAGCTGGAATTTCTTCATAAGTAAAAGTCATTCCCTGGTCTTCTTGAGTCCAGTTAATTGCTTTCATCTTAATAAGATCAATGACCCCTTTGAAGTCTTCTTCTGCACCAATTGCTATTTGAATTGGTACAGGGTTAGCTCCTAGGCGATTTTTAATCTGCTCTACTACTCGGAAAAAGTCAGCACCTGTACGGTCCATCTTGTTTACGAAGATCATTCTTGGAACTTCGTATTTATCAGCCTGACGCCAAACAGTCTCTGTTTGAGGCTGAACACCAGATGAAGCGCACAAAACAACGACAGCACCATCAAGCACACGCAATGAACGCTCTACTTCTATCGTAAAGTCTACATGTCCTGGAGTATCAATAATATTGATACGATGATCTGGGTATTGCCCATCCATACCTTTCCAGAAACACGTGGTTGCAGCAGAAGTGATCGTGATACCACGTTCTTGCTCCTGCTCCATCCAATCCATTGTTGCAGCACCGTCGTGTACTTCACCGATCTTATGTGAAAGACCAGTATAAAAAAGTACACGTTCAGTGGTAGTTGTTTTACCCGCGTCAACGTGGGCGCAAATACCAATATTACGGTAACGCTCAATTGGAGTTATACGTGCCATAATATCCTCTTAAAGACTAAAGGCAGATTACCAACGGTAGTGAGCGAATGCTTTATTCGCTTCAGCCATACGGTGAACGTCTTCACGTTTCTTAACCGCAGTGCCTTTGTTGTCCGCCGCATCAAGCATTTCTTGAGCAAGACGTAAACCCATAGATTTTTCACCACGCTTACGCGCAGCATCTACGATCCAACGCATGCCTAATGCATTACGACGAACTGGACGTACTTCAACTGGAACTTGATATGTAGAACCACCAACACGACGAGATTTAACCTCGACTTGTGGGCGAACGTTATCAAGTGCAGCTTCAAAGATTTCTAGGTGCGACTTGCCTGATTTCTCAGCAGCCACGTCTAGCGCACCATATACGATTTTTTCAGCAGTTGATTTCTTGCCGTCTAACATTAAAACGTTGACGAATTTAGCAAGAAGTTCTGATCCGAACTTAGGATCTGGTAGAATTTTACGTTGACCTATAACGCGTCTTCTAGGCATTTTTAATCTCCGGTTATCTTCAGGTTCGCTTTTTGAGCGACTCCCAAAACAAATATTTATTTCTTAAGTGCTTGGCCTTACTAACGGAGAACCATTAGCTCTTAGGACGTTTAGCACCATATTTAGAACGAGCTTGACGACGGTCACTTACGCCAGCACAGTCTAATGCGCCGCGAACAGTGTGGAAGCGTACACCTGGTAAGTCTTTAACACGACCACCACGGATTAAGATAACGCTGTGTTCTTGAAGGTTGTGACCTTCACCACCGATATAAGATGTTACTTCGAAACCATTCGTTAAACGAACACGCGCTACTTTACGTAATGCAGAGTTAGGTTTCTTTGGTGTAGTTGTATATACACGAGTACATACTCCACGCTTTTGCGGACAAGCTTTTAGCGCGGCAGAGTTGCTTTTTACAACCTTACTGCGACGTGGCTTGCGCACTAGCTGGTTGATAGTTGCCATTAAATAGCTCCTAGTTAATTAATATCTACTGAAAAAAAAATCCGCCCTTAATTTCTACAGCGAAATAAAGGGTGGCGGAATTTTAATGAGCAAAGTTTAACCTGTCAACCATAACAACACATATAGCAGTATATAACTGCTATATGTGGCCATAATGTTAAATTATTTGGCTTAGTTGTTACCAGACAGGTCAGCGTTTAATGCGTCAGTCAATGCTTGAGTTGCCTCTTCAACACTAACTGATTGCTCTTCAACGAGTGAAGCATTATCACGCTCTTTACGACGCTTGATACGATCTTGATGATACGCAAAGCCTGTACCGGCTGGGATCAAACGACCCACAATTACGTTTTCTTTCAGACCGCGCAACTCATCGCTCTTACCATTTACAGCGGCATCAGTCAGAACTCGAGTTGTTTCCTGGAACGATGCTGCAGAGATGAAAGATTCTGTAGCTAGTGATGCTTTTGTGATACCCATTAATTGGATTTCATACTTAGCTGGGATCTTACCTTCAATTTCTAAGTCTCGGTTTGCAATATTTACACGTGCAACCTCAACTTGCTCTCCGGCTAAGAACTCAGTATCACCACCATCAATGATTAAACACTTGCGAAGCATCTGACGAATGATGGTTTCGATATGTTTATCATTGATTTTTACACCTTGCAGACGGTAAACATCTTGCACTTCATTAACAATGTAATTTGCAACATCCGTTACACCACGAAGGCGTAAGATATCGTGAGGTGATTCTGGACCATCGGCAATAACTTCACCTTTAGACACTTGTTCACCTTCAAACACGTTAAGTTGGCGCCACTTAGGAATCATCTCTTCGTAATGATCACCTTCAGCAGGAGTAATAACTAAACGTTTCTTACCTTTAGTTTCTTTACCGAAACTAATGGTACCCGTGATTTCAGCAAGAATAGCAGGCTCTTTTGGCTTACGTGCTTCGAATAAGTCAGCAACACGTGGTAGACCACCCGTGATATCTCGAGTTTTCGAACCTTCTTGTGGAATACGAGCTAAAACATCACCAGGGTTAACCGTCGCACCATCTGTTACTTCGATGGTTGTAAATGAAGGTAAGCGTGTTTCTTGTAAACCCGTCTCTTCACTTTCGATGATTAACTTCGGCTCTTTGGCGTTAACTTTTGATAGGTCTTTAACAACAACACGTGTTAGACCTGTTAGTTCATCAGTTTGCGCTTCAGTATTCGAATCATCAATGTCGCTGAATGTCACTTTTGATACACGTTCAACAACGATTGGGTGACTATGCGGGTCCCATGTTGCAACAATATCGTTGCCTGCAACCGACGCACCGTCTTGTACAGAAAGCACCGCACCGTAAGGTACTTTATAACGCTCTTTCTCACGGCCGTGATCATCAATAATGGTGATCTCAGTCGAACGAGAGGTAATAACAATCTTGCCGTCTGTATTTAATACGTATTTAGCATTGTGTAACTTCAATGTTCCCGGATTTTTAACCTGAACACTGTTTTCAGCTGACGCTCTAGATGCCGCACCACCGATGTGGAATGTACGCATCGTAAGCTGTGTACCTGGTTCACCGATTGACTGTGCAGCGATAACACCCACAGATTCACCAGCATTAATCAGGTGACCACGAGCTAGGTCACGACCGTAACACTTAGCACATACACCAAAGTCATTATCACACGTGATGACTGAGCGTACGCGTACTTCATCAACTGAGTTATCTTCTAGCAAGTCACACAGTTTTTCGTTAAGCATAACGTTACGCTCAACTAAAACTTCATTTGTGCCTGGTTTAAGAATGTCTTCAGCGACAACACGTCCTAAAACACGTTCGCGTAACGGTTCAACAACATCACCACCTTCGATAAGCGGTTTCATTGTTAAGCCATCTTCAGTGCCACAATCGTCTTCGTTGATAACTAAATCCTGTGCCACATCAACTAAACGACGAGTTAAGTAACCCGAGTTTGCTGTTTTAAGTGCTGTATCGGCAAGACCTTTACGCGCACCATGCGTCGAGATAAAGTACTGAAGTACGCTTAGACCTTCACGGAAGTTTGCTGTGATTGGCGTCTCGATGATTGAACCATCTGGACGTGCCATTAGACCACGCATACCCGCCAACTGACGGATCTGAGCAGCACTACCACGAGCACCAGAGTCGGCCATCATAAATACTGAGTTAAACGAGTCTTGTAATTCTTCCTCACCTTGTGCATTGATAACTGTATCTTTCGATAAGTTGTCCATCATCGCACGCGATAAGTTTTCATTTACACGAGACCAAATATCGATAACTTTATTGTATTTCTCACCAGCAGTTACAAGACCAGATTGGAATTGTTGATTGATTTCATTTACTTCATCTTCAGCAGAAGAAATCATTTCACCTTTAACCGGTGGGATAACTAAGTCATTGATACCAATCGATACACCAGATTTCATTGCATAATGGAAGCCGGTATACATAACTTGGTCAGCAAAAATAACAGTATCTTTTAAACCTAGGCGACGATAACACTCATTTAACAAACCAGAGATTTGTTTTTTACCCATAGCGCGGTTGATTAATTCAAACGGCATACCTTTAGGTAAAATCAATGACAATATTGCACGACCTACAGTCGTGTCATAAATCGAAATACGATCTTCTGAGTTACCATCAACGTCTGTAATTGTTTCTGTAATACGAACTTTTACACGTGCATGTAAGTCTGCAGTGCTTGTTCTGTACGCTTTTTCAGCTTCTTTTGGATCTTTAAAAACAGCACCTTCGCCTTTCGCATTAATGCGATCGCGCGTCATGTAGTAAAGACCTAAGACAACGTCTTGTGAAGGAACGATAATCGGCTCACCATTTGCAGGTGATAAGATATTATTCGTCGACATCATAAGCGCACGCGCTTCTAACTGTGCTTCCAATGTTAACGGTACGTGTACCGCCATTTGGTCACCATCGAAGTCGGCATTATAAGCCGCACATACTAATGGATGAAGGTGAATTGCTTTACCTTCAATTAGTACTGGTTCGAACGCTTGGATACCCAAACGGTGAAGTGTTGGTGCACGGTTAAGAAGTACAGGGTGTTCACGGATAACTTCATCTAAGATATCCCACACTTCTGGTACTTCACGCTCAACCATTTTCTTAGCTGCTTTGATTGTCGTAGCCATGCCACGCAACTCAAGTTTGCCATAGATAAATGGTTTAAATAACTCAAGTGCCATCTTCTTAGGAAGACCACACTGATGCAATTTCAGTGTTGGACCTACTGTGATTACAGAACGGCCTGAATAGTCAACACGTTTACCAAGTAAGTTCTGACGGAAACGACCTTGCTTACCTTTGATCATGTCGGCAAGAGACTTAAGAGGACGCTTGTTAGAACCTGTAATTGCACGACCACGACGACCATTATCAAGTAGCGCATCGACCGCTTCTTGTAACATACGCTTTTCGTTACGTACGATAATATCTGGTGCCGCTAAGTCTAATAAACGCTTTAGACGGTTATTACGGTTAATAACACGACGATATAGATCATTCAAATCTGAAGTCGCGAAACGGCCGCCGTCTAATGGTACTAATGGACGTAAATCAGGTGGTAATACTGGTAACACCGTCATGATCATCCATTCAGGGTTATTACCTGATTGATGGAATGATTCCATTAGTTTTAAACGCTTAGTGATTTTCTTACGCTTAGTTTCAGAGTTAATTGTTGGTAACTCTTCACGCATTTCAGCAATCAACTGACCAAGATCAAGTTCACGAAGCAAGTCTAAAACCGCTTCAGCACCCATCTTAGCTTCAAACTCATCACCGTGTTCTTCAAGCGCATCTAAGTACTCTTCTTCATTAAGAAGTTGAGAGCGCTCAAGTGTCGTCATTCCTGGCTCAGTAACCACGAATGATTCGAAATAAAGTACACGTTCGATATCACGTAATGTCATATCAAGCATTAAACCAATACGCGATGGTAATGATTTCAAGAACCAAATATGTGCCACTGGGCTTGCTAATTCGATATGACCCATACGGTCACGACGAACTTTAGTAAGCGTTACTTCAACACCACATTTTTCACAAATCACACCACGGTGCTTAAGGCGTTTGTATTTGCCACATAAACACTCGTAATCTTTAACTGGGCCAAAAATACGGGCACAGAATAAGCCGTCACGTTCAGGCTTGAATGTACGGTAGTTGATTGTCTCAGGTTTCTTTACTTCACCGTATGACCACGAACGAACCATATCTGGAGAAGCAAGACCAATTCGAATCGCATCGAACTCTTCGGTCTTATTTTGTTGCTTCAGAAACTTAAGTAAGTCTTTCACCTTAGCTCTCCTGTCGGAGGTTAATCTTGGGGGCGGATACGCCCCCCCATTCAATGAGTCGATTTACCATGCCCAATTCTGGGCACAGTAACTGACTTATACTTCTTCCAACTCGATGTTGATACCTAGTGAGCGAATCTCTTTCAACAATACGTTGAACGATTCTGGCATACCAGGTTCCATCTGATGGTTGCCGTCTACGATGTTCTTATACATCTTAGTACGACCATTAACGTCATCAGACTTAACAGTAAGCATTTCTTGAAGTGTGTAGGCTGCACCGTATGCTTCAAGTGCCCATACCTCCATCTCACCGAAACGCTGTCCACCGAATTGAGCTTTACCACCCAGCGGCTGCTGAGTAACTAAGCTGTATGAGCCTGTAGAACGCGCATGCATCTTGTCATCAACTAAGTGATTTAATTTCAGCATATACATGTAACCAACTGTTACATCACGCTCAAATCTGTCACCCGTACGACCATCAAACAACGTAACCTGGCCGCTTGATGGGTAACCACCTAGCTCAAGCATCTCTTTAATTTCGCTTTCTTTGGCGCCATCAAATGCTGGTGTAGCAATCGGTAAACCACCACGTAAGTTATGCGCTAAACGACGAACTTCATCATCAGAGAAGCTTGCAATATCAACTTTTTGACGACAATCACCTAAAGCGTATGCTTTTTGGATGAACTCACGTAACTCATGAAGTTCACGTTGTTCTTTAATCATGTCTTCAATACGTTCACCGATACCGCGAGCAGCAAGACCCATGTGAGTCTCTAAAATCTGACCGACGTTCATTCGCGAAGGTACACCTAATGGGTTAAGTACGATATCAACACCACGACCTTTTTCGTCATAAGGCATATCTTCAACTGGTACGATTGTCGAGATAACACCTTTGTTACCGTGACGACCCGCCATCTTATCACCCGGTTGGATGCGGCGTTTAACAGCTAGATACACTTTTACAATTTTCAGTACGCCTGGCGCTAAATCATCACCTTGGGTAATTTTGCGACGTTTAACTTCAAACTTTTTATCGTATTCGGCTTTTAATTCGTCATATTGAGCAGCTAATTGTTCTAGCTCAGCTTGCTTTTCTTCATCAGCAAGGCTTTGTGTTAGGATTTTTTCTGAAGACAAACCAACTAGTTTTTCTTCATCAATTCCCGCAACAACCAATAATTGACGTGCACGGGCAACAACACCCGCTTCAAGAATACGGAACTCTTCATTGAAGTCTTTTTTCGCTTCACGAAGTTGCATATCTTCAATTTCAAGCGCGCGTTTGTCTTTTTCAACACCATCACGAGTAAAGACTTGAACATCAATAACAGTACCAGTTACTGAGTTAGGCACACGTAGTGAGCTATCTTTAACGTCTGATGCTTTTTCACCGAAGATAGCACGTAGTAGCTTTTCTTCAGGAGTTAGTTGTGTTTCACCCTTAGGTGTCACTTTACCAACTAAGATATCGCCGCCTTTTACTTCTGCACCAATATAAACAACACCTGATTCATCAAGTTTGCCTAATGCAGATTCACCAACATTTGGAATGTCAGCTGTAATTTCTTCTGAGCCTAACTTAGTATCACGAGCAACACACTGAAGTTCTTGGATATGAATCGTTGTTAAACGATCTTCCTGAACAACGCGCTCTGAAAGTAAGATTGAATCTTCGAAGTTATAACCATTCCATGGCATGAATGCCACGCGAAGGTTTTGACCTAACGCAAGATCACCTAAGTCAGTAGAAGGACCATCAGCTAGCACATCACCGCGAGTAATTGGCTCACCCACCATGACTGTTGGCTTTTGGTTAATACATGTATTTTGGTTCGAACGCGTGTATTTAGTTAAGTTGTAGATGTCGATACCGGCTTCACCAGGTACACGCTCACCTTCATTAACATTAACAACAATACGGCTCGCATCAGCATAAGTAACTTGACCGCCGCGTTTTGCAACGATTGTTACCCCTGAGTCTTTTGCCAAAGTTAATTCAATACCTGTACCAACTAACGGCTTATCAGCAATTAATGTAGGTACAGCTTGACGTTGCATGTTTGAACCCATCAATGCTCGGTTAGCATCATCGTGTTCAAGGAATGGAATAAGCGCCGCCGCAACAGAAATAACCTGCTGAGGTGATACGTCCATATATTGCATGTCAGCACGTCCCATAAAGGTTGATTCACCTTTAAAACGACATGGAATTAACTCATCTTCAAATTCATTTGTCTCGGTTAAGTTTGCATTCGCCTGAGCGATTACGAAACGACCTTCTTCAATTGCAGAAAGATAATCAACATCATCTGTTACAACGCCATCTACCACTTTACGGTATGGTGTTTCTAAAAAGCCGAACTCATTAGTACGAGCGTAACAAGACAAAGAGTTAATTAGACCGATATTCGGTCCCTCTGGTGTTTCGATAGGACAAACACGACCGTAGTGAGTAACGTGAACATCTCGCACTTCAAAGCCAGCACGTTCACGAGTCAAACCGCCCGGACCTAATGCTGAAATACGACGCTTGTGCGTTACTTCAGATAATGGATTGTTTTGATCCATGAACTGCGATAACTGAGATGAACCGAAGAACTCTTTAACTGCAGCAGAGATAGGCTTAGCATTGATTAAGTCTTGCGGCATGATCGCATCAAGATCACCTAAACTTAAACGTTCACGTACAGCACGTTCAACACGAACTAGACCTACACGGAACTGGTTTTCAGCCATTTCACCTACAGAACGAATACGACGATTACCTAAGTGATCGATATCATCCACATCGCCTTTACCATTACGAATGTCAATTAAGACTTTCATTACAGCTACGATATCTTCCTTACTTAGCGTGCCATTACCTGAGCCTTCTGGATGCTCAACACGGCTATTAAACTTCATACGACCAACAGTCGATAAGTCATAACGCTCTTCAGAGAAGAATAAGTTTTGGAACAAGGCTTCAGCAGCATCACGCGTTGGTGGCTCACCAGGGCGCATCATGCGGTAGATTTCAACTAGCGCTTCTAAACGGTTTGTCGTAGAGTCAATACGTAATGTATCTGACATGTACGCACCGCTATCTACATCATTGATGTAAAGCGTATCAATACGGTTGAAACCAGCTTTAACTAGCTCAGCCATTAACTCTAACGTTAATTCAGCATTGGCTTCTGCGATGATTTCACCGCTTTCTTCGCTGATATAATTGCGTGCTATTACACGGCCGATAATGTATTCATGTGGCACTTCAAGCTGAGTAACTTGTTGTGTTTCAAGTTGCTTAATGTGACGCGCTGTAATACGGCGACCGGCTTCAACAATAACTTCGCCGTCATTATCTTTGATTTCAAACTGAGCAACTTCACCACGTAAGCGCGAAGGAACAAGTTCCATCATCACTTTGCCGTTAGCTACTTCAAATGCTGTCTTTTCAAAGAAAATGTCGAGCATTTCTTCATTTGAGAATTCAAGAGCACGTAAAATAATACTGGCTGGTAACTTACGACGACGATCAATACGAACGTATAAGCTATCTTTTGCATCAAACTCAAAGTCTAACCATGAACCACGGTAAGGAATAACACGTGCATTATAAAGCACTTTACCTGACGAGTGAGTTTTACCGCGGTCGTTATCAAAGAATACACCAGGGCTACGGTGTAGCTGAGAAACGATAACACGCTCAGTACCATTAATTACAAAAGTACCTGTATCTGTCATGAGCGGAATTTCGCCCATGTAGACTTCTTGCTCTTTGATGTCTTTTACTGTGCCTGGTGCTTCTTTGTCCATCAACACTAAACGCAACTTAACACGTAGTGGTGCAGAATAAGTGACGCCGCGAATTTGACATTCCTTTACATCGAATACTGGCTCGCCAATACGATAACTAACGTATTGAAGCTCAGAATTACCCGAGTAACTTTTAATAGGAAATACGGAACGGAAGGCTGCTTCCAAACCGTGGTTGCCTTCAGCGTCCGGACTCAAGAATTTTTTGAACGATTCCAACTGCGTCGACAGTAGAAAAGGTATATCTAACACCTGTGGGCGTTTACCAAAATCCTTACGGATACGTTTCTTTTCAGAATAAGAGTAAGCCATGGGGTTCCTCAGCTTGCTGATCTTTGACCCTACCTGCTCAATGCAGAGCAGACTAACTGGCATCTATGCCAAGAATATTTACAACTTTATGTACTACTACAATAAAACAATAAATTTCACTTATAAGGGCATAAAACCATTATTTTATTAAGTAGATTTTGCTCTGTAGGAATACATCACTCTACAGCGCAAAAAGGCCGGTGATTAAATAATCACCAGCCCTTGCCTGATAAATCAGGCAGGTAACCTAGCAAATGCTAGATTACTTGATATCAACTGTAGCACCAGCTTCTTCAAGATCTTTCTTAAGAGCTTCAGCTTCGTCTTTAGAAACAGCTTCTTTGATTGGAGTAGGAGCAGCTTCAACAAGAGCTTTTGCTTCTTTAAGGCCAAGACCAGTTGCACTACGTACAGCTTTGATCGCAGCAACTTTGTTAGCGCCAGCAGCAGTAAGAATTACGTCGAATTCAGTTTTCTCTTCAGCAGCTTCAGCAGGACCAGCAGCAACAACAGCAGCAGCTGCAGTTACACCGAATTTCTCTTCCATTGCTTCAACTAGTTCAACAACTTCCATTACAGACATAGCTGCAATTGCGTCAAGGATTTGGTCTTTAGTTACAGACATTTCAAATTTCCTAATTATATGAATCTTATGATTATCGATAAGACTCTAAAAAATATATTACACCAATAAAAAACAATTGCTTATAAAATTAAGCAGCTTGCTCTTCTTTTTGTACACGTACTGCTTCAATTGTTTTACACAATTTACCGGCAGACGCTTCTTTCATAGCGCTCATTAAGCGTGCAACTGCTTCATCGTAAGTAGGTAGCTTAGCAAGCATTTCTACGTTAACGATTTGGCCATCAAAAGCGGCTGATTTAAGCTCGAAATCTTTGTTTTTCTTTGCGAATTCAGAAAAAATACGCGCTGCAGCACCTGGGTGCTCAGAAGAAAAAGCGATTAAGCTAGGACCAACTAATGACTCACTTAAACACTCAAAAGGAGTACCTTCAACCGCACGCTTAGCAAGAGTGTTACGAACAACTCTCATCCAAACGCCAGCTTCACGAGCTTCTTTACGAAGTGCAGTGATTGCGCCAACAGTTACACCACGAGAATCTGCGATTACTGCAGATTGAGCACCTTTGGCAGCTTCTTGGACTTCAGCAACAATTGCTTTTTTGTCTTGAAGATTAATGGCCATGGGTGTTACTCCTGGTTCTAATAGGGGAAAATCCCCTGTTTACTCTACTTCAACTAAATAAATTAGAAGAAGATGCTTTTTACGGCGAGAGCCAGAAGATTAGGAAAAATCTTTCTGGGGATTCACACCGTCTACGTAGGACAATTAAGTTATTAGATAGCCAACAACACCTACGGTCTTGGACGGAAGCCCAATTTATCGCTTTACCCTTGTAAGGATGCACCGAAATTATGGACTTCAACCCGAATTCTTTATGTAGGAAGTTTCCTACAAAATGGCGCAAAATTATAGTTTAAATTTTGCGCCATGTAAACAACTTAAACTACTTGAGTAACTAAAGTTGCTTGATCAACAGCCACACCAGCGCCCATTGTTGTAGAGATAGTTACTTTTTTCACGTAAGTACCTTTTGCTTGAGCAGGCTTAGCCTTCTTAAGCGCAACAATTAAAGACTCAAGGTTTTCTTGAAGCTGTTTAGTATCGAAATCCACTTTACCGATAGTAGTGTGGATGATACCGTTTTTGTCATTGCGGTAACGAACCTGACCAGCTTTAGCATTTTTAACTGCTTCAGCAACGTTAGGTGTAACTGTACCAGTCTTAGGGTTAGGCATTAAACCACGTGGGCCTAAGATTTGACCTAATTGACCAACAACACGCATTGCGTCTGGAGATGCAACAACAACGTCAAAGTTCATTTCGCCTTTTTTCACTAATTCAGCAAGGTCATCCATACCTACAAATTCAGCACCAGCTTCTTTTGCAGCTTCAGCATTTGCACCTTGAGTGAATACAGCAACACGTACATCACGACCAGTACCGTGTGGTAACACTGTCGCACCACGAACGTTTTGGTCAGATTTACGAGCGTCAATACCAAGATTTACTGCAACGTCAACACTTTCAGTGAATTTAGCTGTCGCTAATTCTTTTAATAATGCAACTGCTTCATTGATATCGTACTCTTTAGTGCCATCAACTTTTTCGCGAATAACACGCATACGTTTAGTAAGTTTAGCCATTTCTATTAACCCTCTACCTTCAAGCCCATTGCACGCGCAGAACCTGCGATTGTGCGAACACCCGCTTCAAGATCAGCAGCTGTTAAATCAGCTTGCTTAGTCTTAACGATTTCTTCTAGTTGAGCACGTGTTACAGTACCCACTTTCTCTGTGTTTGGACGACCAGAGCCAGACTTGATACCAGCAGCTTTCTTAAGTAAGTAAGCAGCAGGTGGAGTTTTCATTTCGAACGTGAAAGAACGATCTGAATAAACAGAAATTACTACAGGAACAGGTGCGCCTTTATCTACAGACTCTGTACGTGCGTTGAACGCTTTACAGAATTCCATGATATTAACACCGTGTTGACCTAGTGCAGGACCTACTGGAGGACTAGGATTAGCCATACCAGCTGCAACTTGTAGCTTGATTAGAGCTTCAACTTTTTTAGCCATTGAAAATACCTCGTTATTTGGGTCTTTGCCTTGTGCGCGCGAGGACGCGTACTCAAGCGGCTTCCCAGATTAAAAAAACTTTTTATGCTTAAAGCACAAAAAGGCCGCTGATTATAAGTTAACCAACGGCCTTTTTCAATACTTTTACTTAGTATTACTTATTTATCTGCTTCTACTTGACCAAACTCTAATTCCACTGGTGTAGAGCGACCAAAAATAAGCACTGATACTTTTACGCGGCTCTTTTCATAGTCGACTTCTTCAACAACACCAGTGAAGTCAGCAAATGGGCCATCAGTAACACGAACCACTTCACCCGCTTCAAATAATGTAGCTGGCTTCGGTGAATCTTCATTCTCTTGCAAGCGATTCAATATACGATCAGCTTCTTTTGAGCTAATTGGTGTAGGACGATCAGATGTGCCGCCAATAAATCCCATTACTCGAGGGATGCTATTAACTAAATGCCAGCTTTTATCGTTCATGTCCATTTGAACAAGTACATAACCTGGGAAGAACTTACGCTCAGATTTACGTTTTTGACCTGCGCGCATCTCGACCACTTCTTCAGTCGGAACTAACACTTCGCCAAAATATTCTTCAAGGTTTTGAATACGGATATGTTCATTAATTGTCTGTTGAACACGTTTTTCGAAACCAGAAAACGCTTGGATTACATACCAGCGTAACTTTACTTCTTTGTTCTCATCCGTCATGGGATTAGATCTCCAAGCCAGTTAAAAAGCCTACAATTCTAAATAATGCGCCATCAAGACCCCAAAGGATTAATGCCATTACAACTGTCGCTATCATTACTATAAATGTCGTATGCATTGTTTCTTGGCGGGTAGGCCAAACAACCTTTCGGACTTCAATTCTTGCTTCTTTAGCAAAAGCAATAAACGTACGGCCTTTTTCTGTTTGCGCAGCTGTAGCAAGCGCTAAACCTATTGCAGCAACAACCCCAATAGCTCGAGTTAATACAGAAAAATCTTCGTAAACATAATTACCAACAACCGCACCACCTAGTAATGCAAAAGTAATAAGCCATTTTAACGCATCCATCGAGCTAGATGGAGTTTCAACATTGGTGCTCATATTTTTTTCACCTTAACTACAGACACAACAACCCCGTCGCTGACAGGGTTAATCCATTCAATCTAAACTTAATAACATGCTAACCATCAACATTTTGTTAGCTTTAGACTGGTCTTTGAAATTGGCAGGGGCGGAGAGATTCGAACTCCCAACCGTCGGTTTTGGAGACCGCTGTTCTACCAATTGGAACTACGCCCCTGCAAAGTGGGAGTCATTATACTGACGACACCAACGAAAACAAGAGCAAAACTTGATCAAAGCCACTTTTATCAAGTTTTATATCAGCATTTTCTTTATTCACAGACCTTTGGACACAAAAAAACCCAACATCTTAGACATTGGGTTTTTTTATTAAAAAACAACTTAATTATTTAGCTGCTTTTTTCTCTTTTTCTGCTGCAATCACTGTCTCAGCCACATTTTGTGGACATGGTGCATAGTGAGAGAACTCCATAGAGAACTGACCACGACCTGAAGTCATAGTACGTAGTGAACCGATGTAACCAAACATTTCTGATAGTGGTACGTCAGCTTTAATACGAACACCAGTTAAACCAGCTTCTTGGTCTTTCATCATACCACGACGACGGTTAAGGTCACCGATTACATCACCAACATGATCTTCTGGCGTGAACACGTCAACTTTCATGATAGGCTCAAGAAGTTGCGCACCCGCTTTAGGGATTGACTGACGGAATGCGCCTTTTGCTGCAATTTCAAAAGCGATTGCAGAGGAATCGACTGCGTGGAAGCCACCATCAAAAAGTTCTACTTCAACATCAAGAACCGGGAAGCCCGCAAGCACACCGTTATTCATCATTGACTTAAAGCCTTTCTCAACTGCTGGCCAGAATTCCTTAGGAACGTTACCACCAACAACTGTTGATTTGAATGTAAAGCCTGAAGCAACTTCACCTGGCTTGATACGGTAGTCGATTTTACCGAACTGACCAGAACCACCAGACTGTTTCTTATGCGTGTAGCTATCTTCAACTTCACGAGTAATCGTTTCACGATAAGCAACCTGAGGTTGACCTACGATTAAATCAACACCATATGTACGCTTAAGGATATCAACTTTGATATCTAGGTGAAGTTCACCCATACCTTTAAGGATGGTTTCACCAGTTTCTTCGTCTGTTTCAACTTGGAAAGATGGATCTTCTGCAACCATTTTACCGATTGCAATACCCATTTTCTCATTACCGCCTTTATCTTTTGGCTGTACAGCAATCGAGATTACTGGAGTTGGGAATACCATTGGCTCAAGTGTAACTGGGTGTTTAGGATCACATAATGTATGACCAGTTTGAACATTTTTCATACCAACGATTGCAATGATGTCACCCGCTTGTGCAGACGTTAATTCATTACGGTCATCAGCTTGCATCTCAACCATACGGCCAACACGTTCTGTTTTACCTGTAAATGAGTTAAGGATTGTGTCACCTTTGTTCAATTTACCTGAGTAAATACGTACGAAAGTTAATGCTCCAAAACGGTCGTCCATGATCTTAAATGCTAACGCCTTGAAAGGTTCGTCTGCAGATACGATAGCGTGTTCGCCGTTCTCGTTACCGTCTTCATCCATTAGAGGTTGCGGATCAACTTCTGTAGGAGATGGTAAGTAATCCACAACTGCATCAAGAACTAATTGAACACCTTTGTTTTTGAATGCTGAACCACAATACGTTGGGAAGAAATCCATCGTACGCGTACCTTTACGGATACAACGTTTGATATCTTCAATAGAAGGGACTTCACCTTCCATATAAGCTTCCATTAAATCATCGTCTTGCTCAACGGCTGATTCGATAAGCATTTCATGGTATTCGTCTACTTTGTCAACCATGTCAGCTGGAACATCTTCGATTGTGTAGTTTTCAGGAAGACCTGAATCATCCCAAACGTATGCTTTTTTAGTTAAAACATCGACAACACCAACGAACTCATCTTCGATACCAATTGGTAACGTCATGATAAGAGGGTTTGCACCAAGTACTTTACGTACTTGCTCAGTTACACGGTAAAAATCAGCACCCATACGGTCTAATTTGTTTACGAAAATAACACGTGCAACTTCTGATTCGTTCGCATAACGCCAGTTAGTTTCTGATTGCGGCTCAACACCACCAGAACCACAGAATACACCGATACCGCCATCAAGTACTTTAAGTGAACGGTAAACTTCTACTGTGAAGTCAACGTGTCCAGGAGTATCGATAACGTTGAAACGGTGGCCATTCCAAAAACAGCTTACTGCTGCTGATTGGATAGTAATACCACGCTCAGCTTCCTGTTCCATGAAGTCAGTTGTAGATTCACCATCATGAACCTCACCTGTTTTGTGGATAGTACCGGTAAGTTTTAGGATACGCTCAGTAGTAGTGGTTTTACCCGCATCAACGTGCGCGAAAATACCAATATTTCTGTATTTCGATAAATCTGCCATTATATTACTCTATTAAAAAATATATTCTGTGCCAGTATATCATACTGACGTTGGACATCATCAGATGTTTGTCGCAAAAAACTGCGGCATTATAAAGGTAATGTGATAAAAAATCACCAGCTATGATGACTATCTAATTATATTTATTTGCAATCAAAGTTACCTTTATCACAATTAATCAACCCATTACTGCAGTTATCGTATTGCTAACAACCACTTACCCACTCAAGCATCATCGGTTCATTTTTCGAACAAACATAACGATAGGGTAAATTATTTCTGTGATGCGACTAAAAAAGGCCGCGGTAGCGGCCTTTTTTTTTAATGTTCAGACTAAACTGACATTATTCTACGATAGTTGCTACAACACCAGCACCTACTGTACGGCCACCTTCGCGGATTGC
>NZ_AQHJ01000015.1 GCF_014925405.1 Pseudoalteromonas ulvae UL12 | reverse complement strand
ATTGTGTAAATTGCGTTGGTTCGCTTTAACTTGGATGATAAAATCGCCTTTATTCTTTGCAGTTTGTTGATACAAGGCTAGGCCGTTATCAACATCAAATGCACTGACCACATTGAGCGCGTTGTACACATCGCCTTTCCAGCAGCCTCGAAGTACTTTACCATCAATCGCAATGTGTGGCTTTTGAGCTTGTTCACGATGAGAGTTAATCCAGTCTAAATGCGTGATAACCCTCATTGTAGCGGCCTTAAAATTGCGATGCACAATCAGATTACAAAACACCAACATGAGTCAATTTAAACTTCGATCCCGCCCTGAATCATTTAGGCTAATTTTACAATAAATTTGTTACTGCCAAATAACCACTCTCGCTCGAAGTTAAAGATAAAAAATAAGGCGTTTTTTTATCTATGGTTAGGGAAGGGAATAATATAGGGATAGAATAATGGAATAAATGGGTAAAGGGGAAACACCATAAGCAACTGATATCATTGCTTAAACCCTAGATTTAAAACATAATTTGGTACTAAACCGATCACTATTAGGCACTAATAAGATCAAATTTTAGATCTATAAACGATCAGGTTTTGGCACTAATAAAGATCCATATTTGGCATTATTGTTTTTTTATCCTTATTGTTATTAACAATTTCGAGGGTAGATATTCACAATTTGATTGTTAAAAAACTGATTTTGGTAGTATTTATTTACAAGTTATGACGATTAACTTCGATTTACACAATTTTTGATCATATTTAGGTTCTATTATTCTCCATAAAAAACAGGATTAGGGACTAATATGATCACAATCTGGCATTATTAAAACGTATTATCCACAAGCCATATAACCCCAAATATTAACTCATAAATTTTGCTGTAGGGATGCATTCATTTGTTTTTCAGATTTGGCCACGATCCTTTTCTGGTGTTTATTTAACTCTAAAATTTCATTACAAAATTTATCTGAAGGAAATAAGGTATATGTATAATCAACAATTACTCCAGCGTCATCTTTAATACTTTCAATCTTGTATGACTTTAAGATTTCAGCCTCTTCCAAATCTTTCATTGTTAATGTCATATCCCTTCTAAGAGCCACCAGCTTTGCAGCAGCGTTACTTTCGTTATCCAAGGAGCCAAACTTAATCATAGTTTTAATGAGTCTAAAATGGTGGCTATGGGTTGGGCTGGCGTATCGAAACATCCTGTACAACCTAAATGAAAGCCAGATTGATAACGAGCGTTTGAATGATTGGGTTCTATTAAAATAATATCCCTTATATTCAACAGAGTCGATTTGCTGAGACATCAACTCATTTAATACTGCAACACACCTTACGTTCGAACGGCCTTTAGCCGTCGAGAAGTGAATTGCACTGAGGAAGTTCATTTTGGATTGATTTTGTTCTATCAGGCCTTCTTCATTGTGAGCTTCATAGCTAAGTGTTAGCTCCGCGCCCTTCAATATCAAAAGCGAGTCTCGTAGATCTTTATGATTCAAAGATTGGTTAACTGATTTTAACTCGTTAATGAGCTCAGAAAAGGTAAAATAAACAGCATAGTTGTCACCCATTTTTCCAGAAATCCGGGCTATTTTTCCTTGGCTCGCTAGTCTTATTAGGGCTCGCTCAACCTTTTCTTCTCTATCTGATGGCCATGCAAGTAAATCTTCCTTTTCTCCACGCAAAATAGCTGGAGAAATGCCTAGTTGGCCAGTGTAAGTGACGCCTTCTATTTTTTCAGAGATAATTCTTTCAACTATAATCTTATTTGGGCTTTTACTGATACTGACTTGTTTTTTCTTATTCCTGACAAATCTTGACCACAAATCATAAGCGTTGAAGCTATTTGATATGCTATTCCCAACCTTTAATTCAGTGGCTGTATTATCTACAAACAAATTTAGCTGCTCGATATTTCGAGCATCCTCAATGCCAGAGACTTCAGATTTAAGAGAGTCAGGCAAATTACTTATTGAAAGTTTATTGTTCACTTTTAGTCGTGTTTTTATTGTTTTTGAATCACTAAATAATAGCGTAGAAGGTGCGATAATCCTACGCAGATCTCAAAATAGCTGCTTTTATTCGGGTAATCATGATCTTAAAAAAATTTTAACCGGTTAATATTGATCTTTAGCAATTCACATCACATTTAAGTCGGAAAAATACGATCTCATATTTAAGGAGGCAAGGCTTTCAATCGCCCTAAAGTCGGGTAAATCTGATCTGGAAACATTATAGAAGGGCAATTTAAGTCGGATATTAATTAGAATACGCTCAATTTTTCAATGAAAAACATTTAAAAGGATAGTAAATATATTAAATCGGGTAATTCTGATCTGAAGTGAGATAATCCATTAATAACAACATCTTGAATAGTACTGTGATAATTGTAAAACTAATCAGACGTATTGAGTTTACTCCTCCAGATCAGATTTACCCGCTTATAAATAAGTTTTTTGGCCCATTTCACTGAATATTTGCAGGTTTTAGTGGATGCCCCTCAAATAAACTCGGGTAATTTTGATTTAGAGCCTAATTTTCGGGTGCAAAACTATAATAAAGGCCAATAAATCAGCAATATTTACTTTTAACTCGGGTAATTTTGATTTGAAGGCCTGATACTCGGGTAATTTTGCGCTCTCTGGCTAGCAATTAATAAAAATACATCCCGAAGGCTGTTTTAATCGGGTAATTCTGATCTTAAAAATTTATAATAATAAAAACAAACATTTATATTTTTTATGTGAATTGTAATAAGCAAAAAATGAGTCTATTTATTGTGATAGATCAGATTTACCCGCTTATAATTCCTTTTTTAAGAGCTATTTCATTGAATTTTAATTTGTATCATAGAGTTCACCCAGCTGAACTCGGGTAATTTTGATTTGTAACAGCCTTTTTAAGTACAAAACTAAAAGTGGGGACCAGTAAATCCGTAATTTGGACTTTTAACTCGGGTAATTTTGATTTGAAATCCTGATACTCGGGTAATTTTGCTCTCTCTGGCTAACGATTAATCAAAACACATCCCGAAGACTGTTTTAATCGGGTAATTCTGATCTGGTGTTTGAATTCACTGATGATATGAACAAATTAGAGCTTTTTCCTTGTGTATAAATCATCGACAAGTCGGGTTACTACGATCTCCAAATCGGAAGAATATGATCCTGACGATATTAATGCTCAGTATTTAAACATCACAAATCTACATTGTGGATAAAAACAAACTTTCAGATCATTAAGATCTGATCTGCCCGACTAAATAAAACATAAAAATGTGCATAAGATGTTGATATTATTAATGCAAAATCAATTTATATAGGGTGATCCTGATCTGATTGCCTTGTAAGTATGATCTGAACCTCGGGTAAATCTGATCTAAGTTTTATAGCTATTCACCTATTTATCAAGTAGTTAAATAAACAAAATATTACCTTAACCTTATACCTATTATTTTTAACCATATTAACCTTATTTATTAATCTTAGAGATTATTTTAAGTGGTCATATCTATATTAAAATTGACAGGTATTCAATGTTATCAAAATCATTTTGAACGACTTTTTTCTAATACCACCCACAGGGCGAGAGCGTGAACACTTTGTTAACAGTTAAACCCTAATCCTTATCTAAATATTCAGTGTCCATCGCAGCGCGGCGTTGTTTTCGTCGTATGCTGGCCTTTAAGCTACTCTCTCTTTTTAATTGATTCAGTCCTACATACCTGAACGTACTGAAGTTTTCAGCTGCATGACCTCGGTTTATTGGGCAGTTATCCTCTCCTCTTTGAATGATACATCAAGAACCCAGTGCAATTGATTCTCAATGGCTACGCATAAGCTTAGCTAGCTCCTCTGCTGATAATTGTGCTGAGCTGATGTAATCACTGGTGTCTATAAGCTTCCATTTTCTACCCAGTAGTAAATAGCTCTTCCTATGGTCGTTAATTTTAACCATTCTTCAGTAAACTGGAGTGGGTCAACTTGAATAACTTCATACTTACGATATTCGGTGCGACCACGTTGTTGCTCCAGATAACTGTATGCGGCTGAATGTTCCTTCTGGCTATTTTGGTCTGGCATCCCATTGCATCTAATGTGACTAAATGGCCTTTCAATTCAAGTAAATCCAATAACTCGGGGATCGCAGTGATCTCATTGGATTTCGCATCTGTTTTCAGTTTTCCATCACAACGCCATTTTGCGATGCGAAGGCACTGACCATATGGATAGCCGACTTCCTGTCTGATGGGTCATAAGAGCGTCTCAGAATTTTTCCATCAATAGCAATTACTTGGTTGTCACTGAGAGTTTGGTTTTTTTCATCCATTCTACAAAACACTTATAAAGTGCATCTGGATTAACGCGACTGGCAAGACGTGCAATAGTGTCATGGACGGGAATGCCGTGTTCAAAAGAGGCATACTTCCGCAGTCACTCAAGCTTGCAGTGGGCAAAGTCTTCAATATCTTCCCAGCCTTCACAACCAGCAATGATAGCTGTTACGGTGAGAAACAAAACGTCGTGTAAGGAATAAATAACTTTAATTTGCTGGCGAGGATCTTTTATTGATTCAAAATGTTTAATCAAAGCGGTAAGGCTCATAATGCTGCATTACTCAAAAAGAGAGTATACGATCATATTTGAAGCCTAAAGGCAAAATACGCTGAGTTAATTTCTTAAAATACGGTCGCGATCTCACTCTGGGGTGGAGTGACAATTTTATGGTGTTTATATGTTGTTGCATTTTATAAGTTAAATTTTTGTTGTTTTTATTAAACTAAAAAAACAGTTTTTTAGTTGTATATAAATATAATTGACTTCTTCAGTGTAAAATGAACTTTTTAATTGCTCAACATTAGGTATTCATAATCTACTGTCGCTACTGTTAAATTTTCTATAATACATTGTTTTTGTTGTGTTTTTGTTTTTGTATTTTAGGGGGGAACTATTTATCAAGTTTCCTTAATGAAGCCAATATCTACTTTGAAAACTTCCTTCTTTAATATATATTTAGAAAAATTATTCTTAATCATGTCTCGTGGGATCGCTGGAGTCAAATTACATATCCAACAGTTAGTTTGCTATTTACTTGAGCTCTATTTTCCAATATCCAAAATTACTTCTATAAATTTATAATGTATTATAAACAGTTGCTTATGTGTTTTTAATTCGTTATTTGAATTTTTCAGAGGATTTCTCATATCAAAGGTTAAGTTGTCACCCTTCAAAGATAAATAAAAATTAACGCAGTTGACTATTGAAAATTACAAAAAAATAATACATTATTATAGTTATTACTAAATTGCATATTTACATAGTTGTATTTGACTATTCTAAGTAGTTTTTAGGCTGTTGTAGTTATCTTTAAGGTTGAATCAAGTGAATAAAGAAAAGTTGTTTGAAGAGGTAGAGTCTTCCGCTCGTTCGTATTGTAGGAGTTTTCCGACGGTTTTTACTCAGAGCAAAGGAAGCCTTATTTATGACAATAAAGGCAATAAGTTTGTTGATTTTTTGTCTGGTGCGGGCGCACTAAATTATGGTCACAACAATGATGTAATCAAAAATAGTGTGATGTCATATTTAGAGAAAGATGGCATCGCGATGAGTTTGGATTTGCATTCACAATCTAAGCTTGAGTTTATCGAAGCGTTTAGCTCATGCATTTTGAAGCCACGCAACCTTGAATATAAAATACAGTTTACCAGTCCGACAGGGACAAGTGTTGTAGAGTCTGCTGTCAAGCTTGCCCGAAAATATACAAAGCGTGAGAACGTTGTATGTTTTACAAATGCTTTCCATGGAATGACTGGTGTTTCATTAAGCCTTACTGGTAGTAACAGTCACAGACAAGGCCAAAGTTACTCAAATGTGACACGCTTTCCGTTTGAAGGTTACGCCGGAAGTGAGTTCAATAGTATTGATTACTATCGCAAACTACTTACTGACCCAAGTTCTGGAATTGACCTTCCAGCCGCTATTATTCTTGAAACTGTTCAGGCAGAAGGCGGGTTGAATGTAGCGTCTGTAGAGTGGTTGCAGGACTTGCGATTGCTGACTTCTGAACTTGGGATTCTACTCATTATCGACGATATTCAAACAGGTTGTGGTCGTAGTGGCAGCTTCTTTAGTTTTGAGAGAGCTGGTATTAAGCCTGATTTGGTTTGTTTGTCGAAGTCTATCGGTGGCATGGGACTACCGATGGCACTATTACTGATTGACAGTGCGCTTGACGTATGGCGTCCAGCGGAGGACAACGGAACCTTCCGTGGAAACAACCTTGCGTTTGTAGCTTCTACAGCAATGGTTAAACACTTTTGGTCGGATGAAAAGTTCGAATTAGAAGTGGCGGATAAAGCACTTTACATTAACCAATATCTCAATCAAATCGTTGCGAAGTACCCAGCTCTATGTATCAAAACAAAGGGTATTGGCTTAATGCAGGGTATTGAAATGCGAGACGAAGCTTATTCCGAGTTTCTCGTAAAAGATTGCTTCGCAAATGGCGTTATCGTTGAGCGATGTGGCCCTCATGACGAAGTATTCAAGTTAATGCCAGCGCTCACCATTGATTATACAACGCTCAATCAGGGGTTTGCTGTAATCGATGCTGCATTTGCAAAACTCTCCAATCAAACGGTGAATACTAGCCAAACTGCTGACGCGGGTGAAGGGCGTTATGTCTAAAGTTCTTGTTGAACAGTGCTTTGACTTAAATATGTTTACTAAGCACTGTCAAACTAAAGCGCAGTTGTACAAAGGAGCGATTAGCAACTGGCCTGCTGTAGGTAAATGGAGTGTTAATTACTTCGAAAATTCATGCCCGAACGTTAGAGTTTCGATCAAGTATTTTAGGCCCGGCGCTATTGAAATAGAGCAAGCGACTATGAAAGAGTTTGCTAATCGCCTGGGACTTAGCAAGCGTAATAATACTGCTGTTTCAGATATGCCTTATTGTCATGATGTTCCTTTGTTTCTAGAGATGAAAGAGCTAACTCAAGACATTGTAAATTTTCCTAGTGAGCTGCTACCAACTTTTTATCGAAATGACTGGTGGAAGTTTGCCCAGTTTTTTGTTTCGCCAAAAGGTGCAGTTACGCCTTTGCATTTCGATACGCTTCGAACCAATAACATTTTCTTCCAAATTAAAGGAAGAAAGCGCTTTACGTTGATTTCATGGAGCGACCGAAAGTTATGTGAGCGCAAAGGGTGGCGATGGTTCGACATTGATCCAGAAGATAGCGAAACACAGCAGCGACTAAAAAATGCAGGCGTGAATGTGGCGCAAGTGGAAGTTGGTGCTGGTGATATGTTTTTCATGCCAGCAGGAATGCTACATCACGTAAGAAGCTTAGATGAGTGCATCTCTTTCAATTTAGATTTTCATACTAAACAGAGTGTAGCACGCAGTTTTTTAGGCATTAAAGAAAATATGCCTAGAGAGAACATCTACTTCAACTGGCTTACATTCAAAGGACTTGTTTTAGGAATGAATAGAACTCGGTTCTTTGAAAAATACAGGCCTTATTTGAACTATGTGTCTTAAATCGAACGGCGCAAGCCAGACAATTCTTTACTTGGGGATATTAACCCCAAAACTTTTTTGAATAAATTCTAAATTTGCGTCGAATGGCAAATGTTTTGCGTCGACTTATTAAAGATGAGCACGGATAAATTGCAATGCTAAGTGGTATTAACGAAACATACTTTCCTTTGTTACCTCAACAGAGGGACTTCTATTTTGGTCAACTTAAGAATACGTCGTCTCCTTTGTATAACATTGGAGGTTACGTCGACATTAAACAATCTGTATCCGAAAGCGCTTTGGAAAAGGCTATGGAGCAGAGCGTTATGCAAAACACCGCGCTTAAACTCCGTGTCGCCGAAAATCAGGGCGAACCCTACTTGGTCTTAAGTAATGAAAAACATCAGTTTAATCGAGTGGACTTTTCCGATGATGCAAAGCCAGAAGAGCAAGCACGCAAATGGGTAGCGGAGCAGTTTCTTAAGCCCTTCGATATCAAAAATGAAATCTTGTTTAGAACGGGTATTGTCAAGCTCGCTGAAGATAGGTTTTGGCTATTTTTCATTACTCATCATCTCATAGTAGACGGCTGGGGATATGCTAATTGGATAAGGGATATTTTCGCCAAATTGGCCAATGATGGGGTGAATGAAGTTGTAGATGCTGATCATACATTTCTTGACTACATTGATGTCACTACGCAAAAACAAACTGAAGCGAAAAAAGAACGTGCAAAGAAACATTGGATGGAACATTTCGCTAATTTTCCAGGTTCGCCATTCAATAAACGGCTAGAGCAAAGTGACGAAAGTTCAAAGCTTATTCATGAAATGCCAGCAGCTGATTTCAAGTCACTTGTTGAGGCTATGAGCAACAAAAAGCTCGGTGTTCTTCCTGCTTTCATATCAGCTTTGTCTACTTATTTTTTCCGTATTTATGGTGTTGATGGGCTAGTAGTAGGTACGCCATTGCATAACCGAACGGCTGAAAAACAACGCAGTGTAGTTGGCTCGTATATGTCGATGCTTCCGGTATTGATCGACAATAATCAAGAGCAAAGTGTCTCATCATTTATTGCAGCCACAGCCTCTCGAATCAAAAGGAACTTTAGGTTTAGGGATTACTCTGCAAACAATATTTATAATGATCTGAACCTAAGACAAGAAGGTGTTGACAATTTATTTAGTGTTTACTTTAACTATCAACAAATAGACTTTGATTTTAGTGAACATGGTGTAACTGCTGAAACTCAATATCTTAGTCACGGGCGTGAAGCCATTCCGGTTAAATTCACTATTTGTGAATACGGTGACCAGCAACCTGTGCAATTTCAGCTTGATTACAATCATGCATATTTTAGCAAAGACGAAGCAGTCAATATCCTAGAAGCGACACTTAACTTGGTGTCGAGTTTTGTTGAAGAAACAGACTCTTCGGTTAATAGCCTAGAATTAATAGACAAAGCGCAGTTGCAACCTTCACCCCCGTGTGCACCTGAAAAAACACGCGCTGTTGATGTAGTAAGTCGCTTTAAACAAGCAGTGAATGAATTTCCTGAGCACCCTGCAATTGTGGATGGCGAAACGGAATTGTCTTACAAAGAGCTGGATCACAAATCCTCACAGCTAGCACAAGTATTGAAGCCTTACTGTATTGATAGTGAATCTCTGGTTGCACTTCATTTGCCGAGAACCGCAGATATGCCATTGAGTATAATGTCAGTGTTAAAGGCTGGTGCTGCTTATTTGCCTGTTGATCCTGAATATCCAATCGAACGTAAAGAACACATACTCAATGATGCTAAGCCTGCAGTCATTCTGACTTTGTCTCGTTTAAAAGAGCAGATAGAAACGTTATGTAGTGGCACGATCATATGCTTAGACGAAATATCGGAGTTAGTACAGGATTCAACAACTATGTTTGAACCTCAAGAGCCTGCAGCTAATCAACTAGCCTATGTAATGTACACCTCAGGAACAACTGGGTTGCCAAAAGGCGTTATGGTTGAACATAGTCAACTGAGTCACTTTGTTGACAATATAACTAAACAGTATGAACTGACACACTCTGATCGCGTATTACAGTTTTCTACATTTAACTTCGATATTTCTGTAGAAGAAATTTTTGGTGCTTTATCTAACGGCGCAACATTAGTCATGCGCGATGAAGAGTGTGTAAGCAATCCCGTCTATTTCTGGCAGTTCTGCCGGAACAATGATATCGCTGTTGCAAGTCTTCCGACCGCCTATTGGCATCAATTAACTAATGCTGGCATAGATACAGGTTATCCGTCATCACTTAGGCTAATGGTGATTGGTGGTGAAGCAGTGCAGCTGCCTCAGGTTGAGAAATGGTTCTCACAGCCCAACGCACCAGTCTTATTTAATACCTATGGTCCTACAGAAGCAACGGTGACTGCGTCTGGTTATCGAATGACGTCTATGCCAGTCGTTGAAGGGTCAATACCTATTGGAAAAGCCAATATTCATACACAGCTTTACGTTTTGGATACTGAACAAAAGTGTGTGCCCAATGGTACTGTCGGTGAGCTATATATTGGTGGTGCATGTGTTGCTCGGGGCTACTTAGGTCAGATTGAGCTGACTGAGGAAAAATTTGTTAGAAATCCATACTCTTCTGAAGGTGATGTGCTGTATCGAACCGGAGATCTGGTTAAAGTACTACCAAATGGAGATCTGCAATATATAGGCAGAAACGATAGTCAGGTAAAAATTCGAGGTTTTCGAATTGAATTGGGCGAAGTTCAGTCGCGTTTAGCGCAACTGCCCGAAATTCAAGAAGCCATTGTGACAACACATAAAGTGAATGATCAAGTTCTGCTTGTGGCGTATGTTGTCGCAAGTTCACTCATCGATGTACCAAATTTAAAAGCTGCCTTAGGCAAGTCATTACCCGATTACATGGTGCCAGCAGTAGTCACTCAGATTAATCAGGTACCGCTAACCGTCAACGGTAAAGTCAATATTAATGCGCTACCCGCTCCAGTATTTGAAGTATCAGCTGAAACTAGTTTTGAAGCTCCTCAAGGAGAAGTTGAAACATTACTAGCAAATATTTGGCAGCAAATACTAGGCAAAGAGCAGATTGACCGAAATGACAACTTTTTTGCACTAGGCGGGCATTCACTCTTAATTTTACCTATGTTCTCCATGTTAAAAGAGCACGGTATTGAGTTGCCGACCATGGCTGTTTTTAAAGCTGAGAATTTAGCAAAGCTAGCCTTAATGTTAAATATTGATTCCCTCTCAGAAAAGCAAGAGGCAACAGAAGCTGTTCAGTTGTGCGACTCACAGCGCATGGCAATTGCAGAACGGGTCAAAGGTGGTGAGAACAACATTGAACATATACACGCCTTAACGCCTGTTCAAGAAGGTATGTTCTATCACCACCAGTTAAATCCCACACATGATCCCTATGCACTGCCAATTATTTTGAGATTCAAAAATAGTAGTGCATTTGAGTCGTTCAATACGGCGCTAAATAACGTTATCTCACGTCATGAAATATTACGGAGCGCGGTGATTGAAGGCGTGGCAGAAGTGCCACTGCAAGTTGTGCTAAAAGAAGTTCATATTAAGTCAATCGAGTTAAGTTTTAAGCAAGAGCAACCGCTTGAGCAAAACCTAGATTTACTGCGTAGCATAGCAAAACAGGTATTTCCATTAGATCAAGCTCCGCTTATCAAACTTGCGCATATTGTTAATCCGCAAGATGGTGTTGTTTATGTGTTAATGCAACAACATCACATGACAACAGACAGGGTCTCAATTGGTATCCAGTTAAAAGAAATCCTAGCATTGATGAAATCGCCAACAACTGAGTTACCAGCACCTTCGCAATATAGAAACTTAGTTAATAGTCTGCTTAATAACAAAGAGAAGAAGCAGCAGGCAATGAAGATCTTTGACGCTACATTACAAGGAATAACAGAGTCTACTTCGCCTTTCGGTTTAAAGGATATTAATCAAGATATCTCAAAGGTAGACAGTGCATCACAGCACCTGACTAAACTGCAAATATCGCAGCTTAAACAAATAAGTGAATCATATGGTGTAAGTGAAGCTGCTGTATTCCACCTCATATGGTCAGTAGTTGTGGCTAAGGCAAGCTTTGCAGAGGATGTCGTAATCGGCTCAGTATTATCTGGAAGGTTGAGTGCGGCGGATCTTGGGGTTAATGCAATAGGGCCTTTTATCAATGTGCTTCCATTGCGAGCAAATTTGGCAAACTCAAACTTGCCAGAGGCTTTAATGTCAATACAGGCACAATTACATCGTCTAATTGAGCATGAGCAGACGCCGCTTGCTGAGGTACAACAGGCATGTAGTTTACCTGCTGGCGTGCCGTTGTTCTCAAGCATTATTAACTATCGATATGATGATACTCAATTATATAACGGAGATTGGGGAGACTTATCCGTTATAGAAGCGCAGGAATATAGTAATTATCCCTTAGAGTTTTGTGTCGATGTGTCTGAAGCTGGAACTAAGATTGAAATTAATGTCGATAATCAGCTATGCGCGAAGGACATTATTGCTTACATCGAAGTGGCAGTGGATGAAGTCTCATCGCGACTGATAACTCGACCAGACACCTCAATACTAGACTTTTCTATTGCTCCCAAAGGGCAGTTTCAAACCCTGTTAAATGACTTTAACAGCCCTGTAGTTGATTACCCCGGGGCTAATACGGTTCATAAGCGATTTGAGCAAGTTGCTAGTGCGAATCCTCAAGCAGTCGCAGTGGTTTGCCAAAATAAGCAACTTTCTTATGCGCAACTAAATTCAAAAGCAAATCAGCTTGCAAGGTATCTGATTAAATGTGGTGTTGAAGCAAATCAAATTGTTGCTATTCACGCCGAACGTTCAGAGCTGTTCTTGATAGCAATATTGGGAATTCTTAAAGCGGGTGGAGCATATGTCCCACTTGACCCAACGAACCCTAAAGACCGTTTACGTTATATGGCGGAGCACTGTGACGCAAAAGTTATTTTGAGTCAGAAAGATCTTTCAGCGCAACTGGAAGTAAGCGCTAATCAACAGCGCTTTAACTTAGACAGTGATTGGTCTTCGTTAAGTCACTTTAGTGAGCAAAATCTCGAAAATGTAGTTGCACCAGATGATCTGGCATATATGATTTATACGTCTGGTTCTACAGGCAAACCTAAAGGCGCCTTGGTGCACCACGCTGGTGCACTGAATCATATCGACGCAGAGTTCGATTTACTGGGCTTTTCACACAGTAACAAAGCACTTAAGCCTCATAACTTCTTACAAACAGCCGCTTCGTCATCAGATGTATCGGTCTGGCAATTCTTGGCACCAGTGCTGAGCGGTGGAACAACGGTTGTACTACCAGACGCGATGGACTTGGACTTGTATATCGAATTGTTGCAGTCGCAAGACGTGCATTTAATTCAAACAGCGCCGTCGGTGCTTCAATTATTGTTGGATAAGCTACTTTCATTACCTGAGAAAAGTAGAGCTTTACCAGCACTTAAGTGGCTAATGATCATCGCAGAACCTTGTCCTGTGCCATTACTTAATCAGTGGATAGAGACCTATCCTGGTATACCAGTGATGAATGGCTATGGGCCTAGCGAGGCATCGGACGACATTACTTTCCATATAATGAACCAGACACTAGATTCGCAAACACGCTCTATCCCTATTGGTAAGCCGCTACCTAATTTAACTATGTATGTGTTAGATAGTCGTCAGCAATTGCTGCCTGTAGGTGTTGTCGGTGAGTTGTGTGTTAGTGGCGTGGGAGTTGGAAAGGGTTACTGGAACAATCCAGAAAAAACTGCTGAAAGTTTCAAAGTTAATCCGCATCAAGCTATAGGTGGACATGGCGACATGCTATATCGAACGGGCGATTTAGGTCGATGGCAACCAGACGGCACATTGGAACTACTTGGTCGAATTGACAACCAAGTGAAAGTGAGAGGGTTTCGTATTGAGCTCGGCGAGATTGAGTCAGCATTAGTTGGGATACCTGAGGTATCTGAAGCCGCCGTGTTAGTCCACAAAAACACTGATGGTCAAAATTGCCTAATAGCCTATTTAGTTGCACATGAAAGCTTTAATAATGAACAGTTTGAAGAGGGTGTGCGCAATAAGTTAGCAGATCAATTGCCCGACTACATGATACCTGGATACATTCAGGTGCTTGATAGCATGCCATTAAATGCCGCAGATAAAATTGACCGCCATGCGCTACCAGTGCCTGATTTCAACGCTGTTGCAAATAATTTCGTCGCGCCAGAGAGTGAGCTACAAAAAGCATTGGCAGACATATGGCAAAATTTACTAAAAGTCGAACGTGTGGGTAATGCAGACAACTTTTTCCACTTAGGTGGTCACTCGCTTACCGCAATGAGATTGGTGTCGATAGTTAAAACGCAACTAGAAAAGTCATTGAATGTTAAAACGGTATTTGAGTATCCAGTACTAGGTGAATTGGCTAACTACATTGAGACTCAATCAGTGTGTAACGACATTGCTGATATGCCAATTCATCAACGAGAATCATCATGTGATATCCCACTGTCATTCTCGCAGGAACGTTTGTGGATCTTGGACCAAATTGGTAAGGGAAGTGCTGAGTACAATATGCCAATTGCGCTTGATGTTGATGGAAACTTTGACATTGAAGCTGCTGAGAAAGCATTGAATGCATTAGTTGAGCGTCATGAAATTCTACGAACAAATTATGTGGTCGAACAACAAGTACCTAGACAGCTCATTCGCCAAAAACCAACGCTTAAAGTGAATTTTCAGGATTTGTCAAACGCTTCTACGCCTGAACAGCAAGTGAAAATTGAAAGTCTGATCAATGAAGACATGATGTTGTCTTTCGATCTATCTCAAGATCTCATGATCAGAGCTAGCTTCATCAAGTGCGGTGAATCGAAAGGTGTGTTGCTGTTTAATACGCATCACATTGCATCTGACGGCTGGTCGGAAGACATCATCATTCGAGACTTTGTCTCTTACTATGAAGCCTATAGTAACGGCAAAGAACTTAGCATGCCAAAATTGGATGTGCAGTATGCAGACTTTGCTCTTTGGCAGCGTCAAAGGTTTACACCGTCATTCTTAGATGAGCAACTAGGGTATTGGAAAAGTCAGCTACAGGGTATTCCCGCTATTCATGGTTTGAGAACTGATTTCTCGCGCTCAGCCAGACAAAGCCATTTAGGTGCGGTTCATCGTTTTAACATTAGCGGCTTGCAAACTAAAAATGTATACAGCCTTGCCAAAGAATGTGGCGTAACGCCATTTATGGTACTTCACGCAGCATTTAGTGTGCTGTTGGCTAAATACAGCAACCAGCAAGATATTGTGTTGGGGACGCCTGTTGCGAACAGAACCAATACCCAATTAGAGAATATGGTTGGCTTTTTTGTAAACACATTAGTGCTAAGGCTTGATTGTGATGGCGAAAATACGTTTTCGACGCTATTGCAACAAGCAAAAGATGTGAATGTATCAGCGCAAGCGCATCAAGATGTACCATTTGAAATGTTAGTCGAGCGTCTTAACCCGGAACGTAGCACCAGTTATTCGCCACTATTTCAAGTTATGTTTGCGATGGAAACCAATGAAATATCTGAGTTGCACGTAGACGGTGTTCAATTTACCGGACGAAGCCAGCAAGATGTTGCAACGCAATTCGATCTGACATTAAACGCTATTGAAACTCCGGATGGTATTCATTTCGACATGGAATACAGCGCGGCATTATTCAAGGCTGAAACTATTGAAAGAATGATGTCACATTTTGTTCATTTACTTGAGCAATTGCTTGATACACCGAATAAAACAATAGCAGAACATGCACTTATTCAAGAAGATGAAAAACGACAGATCTTGTTGGACTTTAACCCTGAGGCTCATGACTACAAGTTAGCGCGTACTGTGCCGTCTAGGTTTAAGACGCAAGCAGCAGATACTCCTAATAATGTAGCCGTTTATCACAATGGCCGTGTACTAACATATTCAGAACTTGAGCATAGGGTTAATTGTGTAGCTCATTTACTACTAGAAAATGGCGTGAATCAAGAAGAACTGATTGGCGTATACATGAGTCGCAGTCCTGAGTTTTTAACGGCAATGTTAGCCATCATGCAAATTGGCGCAATATATGTGCCGTTGGACCCTCGTAATCCAGAGAAGCGTGTCCAGTACATGATCGAGAATTCAGCTTTGAAGCTGGTGTTAACAGAAGCTGACCTAGCAAATAAACTTAGTGTTAAATCGCTCGTGTTGATGCCGGATTCTTTTGAACTAGTTCCTGACACCGAAGCGTTAGACCTAATTGAGGTCTCTCCGGAGCAACCCGCATACATGCTGTATACATCTGGCTCCACAGGTAAGCCAAAAGGCGCGTTACTTCATCATGCTGGGTGTATTAACCACATTGATGCAGAGTTCGATGTACTTGGCTGGATTGATAATAGCAAATTACAACCACGTTCTATTTTACAAAGCGCAGCCGCTTCTTCAGATATTTCAGTATGGCAATTCTTAGCGCCTATTTTATGTGGTGGTCATACGGTCATTCTAGACTCCCTGCTTGATCTGGAAACATTGTTTACAACATTACAAGAACGCAAGGTCGACCTGATAGAAGTTGCACCGGTAATGCTGCAAGCGATAGTGGAATATGCTGAAACATTAATTAGAGAGAATCGACAGTTAAATGATTTGTCTTGTGTAATGACAACAGGTGAAGCTACGTCAGTTAACTTGCTTAATCACGTGCTTAAGTTGTATCCGCATCTAAAAATAATGAACGGATACGGACCAAGTGAAGCGTCTGATGACGTGACTTATTTTATTCAATCAGAGCAATTTCCGTCAGATATGGATGAATACCCCATAGGTAAAGCCCTTCCCAACTTGGCTATTTATGTTATGGATGACAATCAACAATTGGTACCTGTTGGTGTACCAGGTGAAATTTGCGTGACAGGTGTTGGTGTTGGCTTAGGCTATTGGAATGATGTTGAGAAAACGGAAAAAAGCTTTGTTGCAAACCCTTACACAGGGCAAGGTCATGCCCATTTAGACGACACTATTTTGTATCGTACGGGTGATCTAGGTTACTACGACAAAGAGGGAAGATTGTATTTCTCTGGGCGGTTCGACAATCAGGTAAAAATCCGTGGTTTTAGAATCGAGCTGGGAGAAGTAGAAGCAGTACTAGCTCGTCAAGCGGGCTTGAAAGATGTGGCTGTATTATTGGAACAACCGACAGACAAAGATGCATTTCTAGTAGCGTACTTTGTCGCTACCACTGGAGAGAAAGTTGATCTGCAAGAGCTAAGACAGAATATGTTGCAAGAGCTACCTGAGCATATGGTTCCTGCCGTTTATATGCAATTGGAGGCTATGCCACTTAATGCTGCTGACAAGATTGACAGAATCGCACTACCTAAGCCTGATCATTCGGTAGCCACTACAGGGGAGTTTGTCGCACCACACGGAAGCACAGAAAGTCAATTAGCGCAGATCTGGCAGGAGTTATTAGGTGTCCCGCAGGTTTCCCGTTTCGATAATTTTTTCGCCCTTGGTGGTCACTCATTGCTAGTCATTAAGCTAGCCTCCCTAGTATCTAAGCAATTTGATATCGAACTAGAAGTGACGCAGGTTTTTGATACTCCTGCTTTAGACGAACTTGCTGCACAGGTGAGCAAATTGAGCTTACAAGTGAAGATTCAGCAAGAGTTGGAAAGCACAGAAGGAGAAGAGTGGTTATGAGTTTAATGATAGATCTTGTTGAAGAAGCATACCAACAAGGCGTCCTGCTTTTTTCAAAAGAAGGAAAGCTTGGCTTCAAGCTAAAAGGTGACGTATTTCCTGCCGAGCTGAAAAGCAAAGTATTAAGTCACAAAGAGGAATTAATAGCATTTTTGGAACAAGGTGGTACTAGCGCAAAACCTCAAATAGCCACAATTACACCAAACGAAAGACCAGAAGTTTTGCCATTGGGTTACGCCCAGCAACGAATTTGGTTTGTGAATGAATTTGGTGGCGGAAGTGACGCGTACAACATGGTTTCGGCGTACGAAGTCGTAGGGCAATTTGATGTTACTAGAGCCGAGCGCGCCTTGAATGAAA
>NZ_AQHJ01000014.1 GCF_014925405.1 Pseudoalteromonas ulvae UL12 | reverse complement strand
ATTGTGTAAATTGCGTTGGTTCGCTTTAACTTGGATGATAAAATCGCCTTTATTCTTTGCAATTTGTTGATACAAGCCTAGGCCGTTATCAACATCAAATGCATTGAGCGCGTTGTACACATCGCCTTTCCAGCAGCCTCGAAGGGTAACTCCACCCAATTGGAAATACAATGTTAATTATTTATATTTATAGAGTTTTGTTTGTGGGCAATTTTTCAATTCAATGGGCTCAAGTCATTAATAAAAACAAAGATAAAATACTTTCATACCTTACTAGTATTTTAAAATGCCCCTACCTAGCCGAAGATGCGCTACAAGATGCCTTTCTCAGATTAAATGGGATGACAAACAAAACACCGAGGTACTGAATCCTTCCAACTTCTGTTTTCAGGTTGCTCGAGACATTGCTCTAGACATGCTGAGAAAACAAAATAGAGAAAAGATTGTCGATTTAGGATTATCACATTTAGAACAAATATCCGACGATTCGACAGACATTGAAGACGGGTATGAAAACGAACAACTCGCCAAAAAAGTAAATGATACTCTTCTTAAACTATCAAAAAGGCACCAAAATATTATTAGCTTCTATCGTTCAGGTACATTCAAGCAAAAAGATATCGCATCGGTTTACCAAATATCACCTACTTTGGTTAATTTTATGATCAAAGAAGTGATTCACAGCTGTCAAGCTGAACTTGATGTTCTATGATTTTTTGCCACATCGTTATAGTCAATATCTGGGCTTTGCTTCATTCAGAGCCAAAACTTCACTCTAGTGATGTAAGGGATGTGGCCTCGTTAATACACAAGGTGTCTTAATTCACTACGCAGCGGTGAAAACACATTCTGTGAGCACTAAATCATGGCGTTGCTGGTAATACACATCAATGACTTGCCCTTGACGGATCGCAGTTGTCAGATCGTTATTCAGAATAAAGACCAGTTTCTTATCATCAAACGATATTAAACTTGCAGCATCAAAACCAAAGAATCGTTTCACACTAGGATAAAGCGCTTTATATAAGCTTTCTTTAGCGGAGAAGATAATCGTCAAAGGGTAAGTATGAATAGCGGCCAAGTTGGCAAAGATTGCCATTTCGTCAGGATTGATAATATAATGTTGTAACTCTGACTCTTGTCTTTTCTCCATTAAACATTCGATGTCGATACCCACTCCTTTAATCTTAGGATCTTGAACGGCCATTGCCGCTGCTATACCTTTAGTGTGGCTAATGCTCGCAGTGATATGTTCAGGCCAAATCGGTGCTCTATCATCCCCATTTACAACTTGAAAGCTCTCCAGCCCATAATTTTTAAGTGCCACTTGTGCACATAACCTACCAGCAAGATACTCTGCTTGCCGCTTAACCACTGCATGACGCAGTCCTACTGGCAGCTCTATACCATAAGCAGCAAAATTCTGAATACTATAGCCGTTGACATCAAAAAAAACGCAGTGAAAGGGTAAATTTAACTGCGAAGTAAATATATCTGCACGTCTAAACCACATATCAATATTAACACTCAATTAAATGATTAACCTCCAGCATCAATAGGCAGAGGTTAACCTCGCTAAAAGATTTAAACGGATTACCTTAGCACACAAATCCAGAATCATGCACTTCGTTGGCACTACATGACGGTTATATCCGCAAGGATTGTATTGACTTTTTTAAGAACGGCTGCTGAATTTTTATCTATAAAAAAATGATCGCCAGCGACATACTCAATACTACACTTGGCGTTTGTTAAATCTTGCCATGCATTTAATTCTGTAACGCTAATATCATCCTCAGTTCCAGCTAAAACCCAAATTGAGCAGGCTAACTTTATCACATCAGAATGGTACTGTTCCGACACTTTAAAGTCAGCTCTTAGCATAGGTAGCAATAAATTCATCATTTCTGGATTTAAAAAAAAGGCTTCTGGCGTACCCTTTATAGATTTTATTAATGCAACAAATTCAGCATCAGATTTATTCCAGCTGTTATTTTGCGTTCGTGGTAAATGCGCAGCTGCACTGCCAGAAGCAATTAAATATTGCGGGAGATTTTCACCACGGATTTGTAATCGTTTTGTCAATTCATAGGCTGTTCTACTACCTAAACTATGGCCGAAAAAGACATAGGGCTTATCCAAATAGGGAGTTATCGCCTCTTGTAAACTCTCAACCAACGCATCCATGTTATCAAAAGCGGGCTCTGCTAGCCGATTAGCTCGACCGGGTGGCTGGATCAACACTAACTCTATATGCTCTGGTAAATCATTGCTCCATTTAACATAGGTCGATGCATTACCTCCGGCATAAGGAAAACAAAACAGCCGTAATGTCACGTTATTATTATTTCTTGGTTTAATGAACCATTTATTACTCATCTGCACTACCAAACTCGCTTGGTGCTAGATTTTAATGAAAAACGCCTAGCACCCTTAAAAATTTATCTCAATATTGTATTTCTAATTGAGGTTTATGTATATAAATCGATTTCTGGATTTCTGGATTTCTGGATTTCTGGATTTCTGGATTTCTGGATTTCTGGATTTCAGATAAACACCCATTTTCCATTCTCAGTAACCGATCTGCCAATGAAAAATACTTATCATCATGCGTGATAACGAGTATCGTTTTGCCTTTTTCCTTTAACTCAGGCAGCACTTCTGTATAAAAAACATCTTTAAATACCGGATCTTGATCTGCTGCCCACTCATCAAATAAGTAAAATGGTCGGTCTTCAAGATAAGCGACAACTAATGCCAAACGTTTTCGCTGGCCTTGGGAAAGCTTTTGCGTAGAAAAAGCACCCTGCTCAATCATCACTTTATGATGCAAGTTCAGATTTTGAATCAATACATTACCCTTTTCTTCTAGACTTTGATCCGAAATCGTTAATAACCGATCGAATAAATGATAATCCCCAAAGACTGTGGTGAAGAGTTGGCGATAATCATCCAGTTTTCCTGAGCTGATCAAGTGATTATCTACCATGATTTGACCTTCATTTGCTTCATAAAGGCCACAGAGAACCTTGGCAAATGTCGTTTTACCACTGCCGTTACCACCGACCAGATAAATTAATTCACCCTTTTCAATATGCAAATTAATGGGTTGCAAGCCAAATAAATCATCACTTTGTTCATGATAGTAATGATGACTTAATTGACAAAACTCTAGAGTATTAAAGTCTGTAAAGCTGGGTTGTTGATCAACAACGTCACTATCTTGCTGATCCGTTAATTCGGTGATGGTCTGTGCTGATACTTTTGCGGTCATCGCTGCCGGTATAGAGCCTAATAATACTTCAAGCGATGTCAGCATATAAAGGAACAATAAAGCAAAACCTGACATCACTTTCTGGCTGCCTGCGACATCTTATAATGAAAGAAAATACAGAGCGCCGCCAATAAATGAAAATACCGTAAAACCGCCCCAAGATGAAGCCATATGATAAATGCTGGCACCTTGAACACGCTTCTCTTTCACCTTATCTAATGCAGGTCCAAGCACGTGATCTCTAAAAAAGTTTCGTTTCGCTCGATTAAGTTTCAGCTCCTTTGCACCTTCCGTAATGGCGTCAAACTGTAAATACAAATCATCTTGTAAGTTTGCGGCTTCGCTAATTTTTTTATAAGCAACACTATTAGCAATACTGTATCCTACCGACCCAATCACCAAGGTAACCACGGCAAATAAAAACACTTGCCAATCTAACCACGCCATATAAAGAAAGGCGCCGAGTACTATCATGGCATTGGTCAAGATACTCGGTAGGCTAATGAAAAACCCTGCTACCTTTAAACTGTGCTCGGTTAAACAAGACTTAATTTTTGCAGAGCCTTCCTGTTCAATGTGTGACAACTTAGCATCAATGGTTTTACTGGCGACAAATTTTCTGAGTTCAGCTTGGCTTTGCTCACTTAAGCGCTCTGCCACCACTTTTGATATTAACTGTGATACCACGCCACCAGCCGCCAATACTGCAAATAACTGGAATTGCCCAACACGCATGTCTGTCGAAGAATTGATAATTTCATTAATCAAGGCGACAAGTGAAACACTGATTGTGCCGAAGATGAGACTACAACCTACGGTTGCAAAAAATTGCCACAAGCCAGGTCGCGTTTTCTCTCCCGTTTTTCCACTTTACTCTCCACTGCTTACTCTCAATTCTACTGGCTCATAGACGTATCTAAGGCAGAAAAATCAACAAGAAAGTTTTACTGAGATCACTCTGTTCATCACTGCAAACGAAACACGGATACCATTCCTTTAAAAATGGAGTTTTTATTAAATTTTTCTCGTGTGCTTTCGTGTTTGTGTCAGAAATATTGCAAAACGATCTATATGAACAAGGAAATCATGAAAACGACATACAGCCCGATAGCCACAGCGCTTCTTCTGTCATTATTTGGTATGGGTTCGGCCCAAGCACAAAGCAAAGTTGACACATCCGATGATATGGCGCCATTAAAAAATCTAAAGGCCCGACGGGTCTAAATTTATCGGAAAAAGACACGCTACAGGCGATTTCGATTATCGACAGCGCTACTATTGAAGAAGTGCTCAGCAATACCACGGGGTGTTCACCGCGCAGGACAGTTACGGTAGAGGCTCTAATTTATATGCCCGCGGTTTTTCTTAAATAACTTTGTTAAAGATGGTATCGCTTCTGCGTATGGTATTTTCCAAGAGTGCTATTTAGAACCTGTTATTTATGAACAAATTGAAGTCATTAAAGGTGTGCCAGGTTTTATGCAAGGCGCAGCTGCTCCTTCCGAAACCGTAAATTTGGTGAGCAAAAAAGCATCAAAAGATTTTTTGCCAATATCCAACTGCATGCTGGCTCTTGGCCCAGCTTAGGTGGCACCGCTGATATCAACGGTGCACTAACACAAGAAAAAATCCTCAGTGGCCTCTCGATGGTTTCTTATGATGCGGCAGATTCCTACCTTGATCATGAAAACCAAAATCGGTTATTTACTTAACGGTGAATAAACATCTATCCGATAACACGGTATTCGATTTAAATTATCACGCACAAAATCGAGGTGTGGACTCACCAGAGGCGCCACCAGCTATTTTTTATGTGGATGGCTCACGCACATCAGATGAGGTGAAAAAGACTGGAGCTATAACGATAACAAGCATCAAGCAATTAACACACGTTTAGTGCATGATTTTAATAAAGAGTGGTTTTTGACCGCACAGCTGCAACGTAGCGAAGCGGAGGTTGATTTAATCCGTACTTTTGCCGATATTCAACCCTTTGTCATGCCCGGCAAACAATCAGGGCTGATTGCTGAGCATATAAATTATGTTGATGATTACGTAATCAATAATGCAGCGCTGCAGTTAAATGGTCAGTTTGAGCTGTTAGGTTATACCCAGCAAATAGTTGTTACCGCTTCGCATACCGATGCTAATCGCAACAATGATTACCTCGCAGCGCCAGAGGTAGAAGGCATTGTGATGTTAGATGATTATAGCGCTAAACGTATCGACACCTCTAAGCGCCCAGCGTTTTCCAAGAGCACTGATGATGGTTTATTTGATACCACTGAAACTGGATTAGCCATTGCCACCCGTTTCCAACTGACCGACGAGCTATTTACCATTGCAGGCATTAAATTTAACCAATACGAACAACATATAATGCGCTCAGCGCGCAGACAAGATGTAAGCTTTGATGAAAATACACCCACACATTATTCCGGTGTGCTGTACTCTATTAGCGAAAACATCACGCTTTATTCAAGTTGCACCGATATTTATCGTCCGCACAGTGAGAAGTTTGATATTAACAATAAGCCACTGGATTCAGAAACAGCCAACAATATCGAGTTGGGTTTTAAATCGCCTTGGTTGAACGACAACCTCTACTTTACAGGCACATATTTTGAGACCAAAAAGAAAGATGTACCTCAGATGTTTTTAATTATAAATAGCGATAGAAAATTTGCCTACAGGCAAATTGATGGCGCGCAAACAACAGGTTATGAATTTGAAACGCGTGCGCACCTCACTAACTCTTGGCAGATCAGCGCTGGATACAGCAAGTTCGAGATTGAAAGCTCTGACGGTACAGAAATCAATACCGAATTACCACGCACCTTACTGAACATGCACAGCACTTATGATTGGAAAGATTTTACTATTGGGGTTGGCTTACAATGGCAGGATGATAAAACATATAATGCTATCACCCCACAAGATGCTTCAATGAGCAATTGGACTGGCACAAAATTCGAGGAAAATAGGTTAACTACACTTGATCTCTTTGCACATTACAACCTAACTGAACATGCAAAAATAGGTTTGAACATAAAAAATGCCACCGATAAAACCTATGTGGCAGGTTTTGATCAAACCACAAAACGCATGGCAGAACCAAGAAACTACAGCTTCTAACTACCGCCTCTAAATATAAAAAATACTCTAGGCGACACAGTGTCGCCTTTTAATCAAGCGCGTAGTATGAAATCCACCTTCATTTTACCGCCATATCCAACTGCTGGAGACTAAATCACTAATAACCTAAGCCCTAATTGTCATAACACACTAACTCCCGCCATCTCCGTTTTTAAATAAATATTTCTTATTAAATTTCTTTAGTGTGTTTTCGCCTGTATAGCAATCTTGCAAATAATACATTTTTCGTAAAAAGCAATTTTAAATGTCCACTAACATGAAAAGGAAATATGGATATCTCATGTTAACAAAAACTCATCTATACAGCGTATTATCCTTAATGTTGTCATTCATTTATATCAGCCCAGTGGCGATGGCCGAAACACCTAAAAACGATGAAGATATCGAGCGGGTGAGTGTCATGGGCAAGCAAATCAAGCGCAGTTCAAGTCCAACAGGGCTAGATTTAGCCGTGCAAGAAACACCGCAGTCAATCTCGGTTATTAATGCTGACTTTATCGAAAGTTTTGATCAAAAAAACCTTGAAGAGGTAATGCAGTAGTTGTATTAATCGAAAAGACCAATCCACTTTTATAATTAATAGATGTTGAGTGTCCATTTGTATCACTAAAAGAAGCTAGCTTATAGTCAGTATTATAAACTTCTTTATGACCATTCTCACCGAATGTAAGTTCACCCGTACCATCATTATTTAATTTGATGACATCATGAGCACCATTCCCTTCTGTACTTATATAGATACCTTTTGTTGAATCAAATTTAAAAGTTTGTTCATACCCATCAGCAGTAGTTTTTTTAACTACACTGCCTGATCCATTTTTTACTCCTTCTAAACTCAAAGATCGAATAAAGCCTAATCGCCACTGATCGTTATTGTCACCATCAAAATTACCAAGGCTGTTGTATGTTCTTAGTACATTCAGGCCAAGGCCCATTCCTTTAATTGATTCATCAGTATTTTGGACAACCAAATTCCCTGTTGCTGCATTAACATACATAGTCGAATTTGAGCGACCGATTTGACTTTCTAAAACGTCAACTTCACTGCCTAACTTATTGATTAAACTGTTAAATAAACCTAAACCATTACTAGAAAATAGTGATCTCATTTTTTACCTGAATATATTTTTATAAAACTTATGCCAACTCTTTCCTCTGATTTTTATAAAAGTTTAATTTTAAATACAATTTTTTCTAAATTTTTTTCGTGATACTAACCGTGGCGCAGGATTTAAAGTCCCTTGACTTAAAGCCGTGCGTACTCATATTTTTAATATCTATTTATCAGAAAACCACATGAACATATGTTAACGAACTAAAAGAACACACTATTTATTTTGTATTTTTTACAAAATAAAAACTGCTAATGCTTGCAAAATGGGTCGTGTCCACATATGTCTCCTGAATTGAGATCAAGAGATATTTTCAAGTACAGGTGTTTAAGCTGCTAGCCGTGGTTCAGCGGACGGTTACGCTTATTAAAATTTACTTGGTCGATACTTTTGCTATACTAAAAGTATCGAAGTTTACTAAAAGTAGTATAAATGGAAATAGAATTTGATTTTGGTGTTGTTTCATGGACAGCCAAAGAAATACGCGATAACCCTTTCCTTGGTCAAGTGTTAAATAGGTTATCTAAAGCAGAGTATGCTACAAATGAATTGTTAAAAATGGCTATTTATGAGAGAAATACAGCAAGCGCCGATTTATTCTTATCTACACTCACATCACTTATAGATGTTGATGCTAGTGGAATTGATATTTCATTCGAACTTCTGAAGATACCTGTTGTTATCGTGTCTAATACTCCATATTTCCAAGAAATTGTAGACTCATTGCTAGATAACAATGTAATGTCGCAAGCTAAACAGCTAATCGAAATTATTCTTTCATCAGACGAAAACCTGAAGCTGTCTAATAAGCGGATATGTTCAGTGGCAACTTTTCTTGGTGATGATAAAGTTGAACGTGCTCATAAATTATACAGCTTATTAAATAAGAAAGCGCAATCTAAAAAAAATAAAACTAACTCATTGGAAGTCAATCTTCCTACTTATTTAACTCCTATTAAAGATGATCTGAAAGTCGTGATTAATGAATTACAAATTTATGATCCAACAGCTCTCGGAGAGGTCCTAGCACTAAACATAATGAATTTGGAGCATCGCAATTTCATAAAGAAACAAGAAGTGAAGCTCCCTCCCCTAGAAACCAATTTTGAACTAAGCAAATATGATTATTTGAGATACAGATTTGATGTTAATCATCCGTCTGTTTCTGATACGGAGATACTCTTAAATCAGAGTGTAATGAATGGATTAAATCTTTTAGAACATCAGTTAAGGAAAAAGCCTGTATGCGGGAAACATTTTAAGCAATTTTCTATTGTTACAGGTTTAACGACTCTTGCAGGCCAAAGCTTATTTGGTGTTAGCAGTGCGGTGCTTACAAACATGAAAAATGACAGAAATAAAGATGAATTAATCCCAAAATCTTCTGCTGTTCTTTTACGTTGCTTTATAAAGTGGCCTTTTTTACTTAATTTTGTTGATATCAAGAATGTCAATGTTCATGCTATCGTAGAGCATCTCGGCAAGAAAGATAAGGTTGGTCCATTAGTTTGCCAAACTCGGTTAGCTGGAACCCGGTGGAGTGGTAAAAACGACTATGGTTCCGACCCCTCAAAAAAGAATGATGTCCCAACGCAAAGAGCTAAAAGTCTTCTTGCTGCTTTACAAGTAATTATTATGACAGGAAATCTAACAGAGTATATCGACACTATTTTACGAGTAGAATATCGCTTACGTGGTGATAAACTAGATATTTAAATCGTAAATGTTCATATGTTGGCGTTTCAACGCCAACATAATTAGGGCTTATGTTCGTCTTTGTTGACTATTTATTTTAAGGGCGTTTAAGCAACGTACTTGATATTTGACTTTTAAAGCTAATACAGAACTTCGAGCACCCTCAAGCTGAAGAACATTAAAGCTTCATATGTTTATACTTCTTTATTACCTTTTGCTCAACTCTCCAACTACCTTATCATTAGCACCATCATCTAAATCATGCTCTCGTTCTACAAGAGATTCTTGTTGTTCAGGTATGATATCTGAACTTTAGACTCGCAGTTCTCATTTGGAAATTCTTCGACTAAAAACTGTAAATGAATCAAAATGCTCGATTAAGAGCTTACTAAGGGTTATATCCCTATTAGTTGATGAATTGGCCCACAACTCTGTTGATGAAATTCAAAAACGTAAGTACTGAAACTATTGGATCAGACCAAAGGCTTAGTATCGTCATGAAACAGGCAGCTGCATTGAAAGCTTTTACCGGTCGATTCCAAGTTTAAGCCTATCAAATCAGCGACTTTCTTGATATCCGCGATGCCTTTCATTTGATTAAGAAGTTTTCATCTAACACAGCCTAAATCTAATGGGGGGTGTTATTAATATGGAACTACTTTGCAATTCAAATTACAACACCCCGATACATTGGTTAACATAGTTCTAGGATCGATATGAATCTAAACACAGTAGACTCCTAACTAAATCAATTCTTTTACTTTAAATTCAATTTTTTACGAGATATTAAGCATTCAACATGAACGAATTTGGAATCATTTTGTGAAGGTTACTGAAAGAAAGCTGAAACAGAGGATTGACACAATTCCAAATAACTTTTCCTAACTATTCGCAAAAAATTTATGTGAACAATTTTTGGATAATATCTATGGAATACCCCAGTTTTACGGTGGTACTGATAGATTAATTCTATCTACAACAATAAAAAATTTGAGCGCTAGACTTATAATTTTAGTTTTAACCAAGACAGAGCTAACTTGTAATTATAAATAATCTAGGCCACATAGCTGAGCTCCTCCCAACTTTAATACGAATTAATGGTATGCAATGCGAGCATAATAACTTCCTCATTATGTGACTTCATAAGTATTATGAATTCATTCATCAATGCGTGTTAGTTACTTAGCAACTAAATACTCCTCGGTTTTTTAAACAGTACATAATGTTTTTATAAATTTCTTTTTAATTTCCAAACAATATAAACATTAGGGTTCGCACATTCATTAGCGCTAAGCGTTTTCACTAAAGCAGCCTACGAATTCATATTTAAGAGTCATTGAATCACTCAACCCCTATTTATTATTCTATTTGATAATGTCAGACGCGTGCGACATTTTTGTATAACTCAATGAAAAACCGAATGACACTTATTGAATTTTAATGCTACATAGTATAGATTCATCGTGTCAGGCGTCTGACAAAAAGTAATTTTAATCATTAGGGTGCTTGAAATGGCAATAGTGTGTCTTGGTAATAAAAAAGGTGGCGTTGGTAAATCATTAACAGCTGTTAGTACGGCAGGAGCAATGGTGGCCCGTGCAATACGGCAGGGTAGAAATCCTGAAAATGAAGTTTGTATTGTTGATGCTGATACAAATGAATCTATCATCAACTATATTCGTAGACGAGAAGCGTATAGTGAAAAATTAGTCGCTGAAGGCAAAGAAGCCCTACCTTTTATAAAAGTTGAGCTCCGCAAACCAGATGATAGCTTAACGCGTGATTTAAAAGCCTTAGAAAAAATCTATAAGTACGTTATCGTGGATACAGGTGGTTACGAAAACAAAGCCTTTAAGAGTACCCTCGCAGTTGCTGATATTGTATATATGCCTTTTCAACCAAGCCAAGTTGATATAGAGCAACTTATTCCAACTTTGTTTGTTGCAAAACAAATCGAAGAAAATATGCAAGTTGCCATTGATGAAGACTTTAGAATCGACGCGCGTTTATTGGTTACCAAAGTTGATCACTATTCCAAAGATTTGCTTATTGAAGCAAAAGAAACATGCAAAAAACTACTTCCTTACGCTTCAATATCAAGCGTTACAATCCCGACAATTAAAAAGATTAATTCTATTCAAGATAATGGCCTGCTTTTGTCTGATGCTCAAGTAATGCATCCAAAACGTGCTGTATTTGACCAGCTACTAGATGAGATTGACGGTAATAAAGCTGTCGCATTTGAACGTGATGCATTAGTGTCAGACACGTCTGACACTAATGCATAAGGACTGAATTATGGAGTTAGATCTAAAAAAGCTCGATGCAAACAATAAGAAATCGATAGATGTTGATTTTGAAGCGCTTGATAGTGTGATAGAGAATGCAAGCTATCCATCAGAAGTTAGAACAAAAAACGATGCTTTTTTGACATTACCAAGTCGCAAAGTACCAAAAAAAACAATTCAAGTCGATCCTAAAAAGACACGATTATGGCAAGGTAATCCACGCAATTTTGCATTAGCAATTAGTATTGACGATTTACTACCAAAAATTAAAAAGTCTAAAGGTAATTTACAACCTGTTCTCGCACGTAAGCTCGCAGTGGCAGATGAAAATGGCTGTACGATTGAAGTGATCTTTGGCTGTCGTAGACGTTTGTCGTGCATAGAAGCAAACACCCTCCTTACTGCAGATTTAGTTGATATTGATGATGATGAAGCAAAGTATCTTGCTATAGAAGAAAATGAGGGTCGTCTCGATAACGACTTTATTGCTGATTGTCGCTATTTGCACTCGGAGTACGAGCGACTTAAAGTTGTAAATAACGGAAAATTATCGGTGGAAGACTTTGCGAAAATGAATGACCAAGCTCGACAAACTATGTCTGAGAAATTACACATTGCTGCATTACCTGACACGCTGTTTAATTCTGTTGTTGATGCATATTCATGGACATTAAGAAATAGTACAAAAGTAAAATCCGCCTTTAAAAAATTTGAAACGAAGGAAGATAAAGAGATATTACTTACCGAGCTTAAATCAAAACGCTTTCAAAAAGTAGACTCTTTACTTAAATTTTTTGATGAGCTCAATGGTGTTGAAAAAGTCGTTGATGAATCAGAATACAAGTTAGGTGATTCAGTTGTATCAGTAAAAAAAGACAGCAAGAATATAAAAATAAATATCCCTCTAAAAAATAGTAGCAAAGTATTTCATGAGATTGAGGCAATCTTATCAAAATACTCGATTGATTCTTAATCTAAAAGCCCCTCAATTTTGATTGAGGGGCTGACACAAAAATCATTAGGGCGCGATTACTTGTGTAGATAAAAGTATAACCCCCTTATATATTACTTCCCTCCTATTTCTTCGCCGCCTTAATCTCACCGATTGTAATTTATCTTAACTAAAAAAAGATGTTACTCACTACAATCAAGCAATAAATTGTCAGACGTGTCTGACATCAATACATTACATAAGATGACTAATAGAAGAAAAAATTGATGCCACCATTAAAGCTTAACGAAGTGATTTCATTATCAATGATAATGTAAGCATCCGGTCAATTGCACATTCCGCTAATTAATTTTCCCCCTAAAGTAGCTTCAATTTATTTAACCAGAGCTGCGCATGAGAAATTGAACTAAATGCCCTTGTGGTGATCAGATTTTTCGACCAAGAAACATAAAACTTAACTTTGTGTAGATCGCCAGACGCTCACAAAGAAAGAAGAAGGGAAGGGGAGTTTATTTAGAAAAGACTCTGTAACTAAATCTGTGTAACTGCCTATTATTAATCCTTATACAGGATTTAGGGTAGGCAATAATGAATAAAAAAGAACTCGAAGCAGCGCTTAATGCTGAACTGGACAAGCACCTTGGTTATGCTCGACATGAGCAATCACACCACTATAATTCCCACAACGGCTTCTCAGCGAAAACCATTCGCACCGAAGATGGCGAAGTCGATTTACTGCTTCAGTAAATGAGCGATAACCTGTTGTTGGTATCCATTAGAATCGCTCCATAGGGCTATTGTCCCAACAATTACCACGACGACTCATACTTTGCTCTATTTTATATCTCCATAATAACTGGCGGTAGTTTCTACTCGTATAGGTACTACCTTGATCTGAATGAAACATGACACCTTTCGGCCATCCCCTTGATTCAAATGCCATCGTTAGTGCTTTAGCTGTTAACTTCGTATCAGGCGAGTATGACATTGCCCAACCAACCGGTTTACGTGCAAATAAATCCATTACAAGCGCAAGGTAAGCCCAGCGATTTCCAGCCCAAATAAACGTAATGTCACCACACCAAACTTGATCAGGTTGAGTGACTGTGAACTGACGTTCAATCGTGTTCGGTATGGCAACATGCTCTTGCGTCGCTTGCTTATATTGATGACTCGGTAGTTGACAGCTCGCTAAGCCTTGCTCTTTCATCAAACGAGTTGCAACATAACGGCTTAATGGTAAGCCTCTGGTTGTCGCAATACCTGCGATAGTTCTAGCACCAGCAGAGCAGTTACTTTCTGCGTAAATGCTTTTCACCATTGCACGTGCTTCAACCTCTTCAGGTTTAATGCTTCTCGCTTGTTTTGCCCAATATTTATAGCTGCTGCGATGTATTTCGAATACCTCACAGCAACGTTTAACGGCATGACTCCCTTTAAGGGCTTTGATTATCGTGAACTGTTCAACGAGTCCGACATCAAGAGAGCCGTAGCCTTTTTTAATATTTCCTTTTCTTCTTCAATGCGTGCAATTCGTTTTTTAAGCTCGCGAATTTCAAGTTGCCCTGGTGTTAAAGGTGTTGCTTTGCTTGTGAAGCTTCGATTACAGAGTAACCTTTATCAACGACTAGCTGTGCACACTCAAGTCTGAACTCAGGAGTAAAATTGGGTCTTTTTCTTTTTGTCATAGTGTCACCTAAAGTTTGATGAGGTGCATGATAACACTTCTAATTAGGTGGCCTAATTAACTATGCCACTACACTTGGTTAATCATACTTATCTTTAAAATATAGAATTCATTGATAGTCATAGTACCATTAAAAAAATATATTAATAGATCCAAAATATGATCTTTAATTCTTTTGAGGCATTATTAGTATCTAATTTAAATGATTAAGATCATTTTACAAGGCGGGATTCTACTTTGCTTACAAATCCACCAAATAGCAATTCCGCCCTAAAACCACCATTCCAAGCTGCCCCTCTCCGTTTTGCCGTTAAACTGTCTTTTTTACTTTGGTGTTGGCTAATTATGTTTATTGAATAAGGCTATGTGGGCCGCCCCGTCAGGGTCGGAGATCTTTAATTTATCTTCTTTGAAAACAACATCTAATACCCAGTGAAGTCTATTCTCTATGTGCCAATGTTCGCGTATTACTTTCGCCACTAACTCTGGTTTTACCGCCAATGAACTGACATAAAAGTGAGAAGTATAACTCATTTTGTCACCTACTTTACGGCCTTTTGCGACCTCAATAACCGTTT
>NZ_AQHJ01000013.1 GCF_014925405.1 Pseudoalteromonas ulvae UL12 | reverse complement strand
GGCTTGCGCTCATTCTTCGCTTAGTTTAGCCTGCTATTTTCCGCCGTTTATTAAGGCGTTATAACGATGAAAAGGTTTAGGTGTTGAATTCATTAGAAGAGTACAAATCATTTATTGATGACTTAGTGAGTGTCAGTCACAGTGTTGTTGCTGATTGGGTCGTGGAAAATGGGTTTCCTGATACTAAAGAAAATCAAATAAAAAATGAATTTGTTAAGAGTTTATCGCCTCACCAGAAAGAGGTTTTATCTACTCTAATTCTTGAGGCTAAAGAATCAGGCGTACATGATACTTTAGCTTACCTTAGCGAGCAGCAATGTAACAACGACTTGAAAATAATCAAAGGTAATCATCAATTACCAATTGAGCCTTTTGGCACTGAAATGAATTACGATTTTGTTGTAAGAATCGAAGAAGATGAGTGGCCATCGTTATAACAAGCAGTTCAAGCGGGACTAAAAACAGTTTGCTCGGTTTCGCTTCGCTACACATTTTAGCAAACAAATTTTTAGCCCCTTAACGTGGGCGTTATGTTTACCTAAAGTTTGGCACTAGATTTATATAAAGGATAAAAATGAGAATTCTAGCAATAATTATAGCCTTCATGATTCAGGGCTGTGCAAGTACGGATACACAATCAAAAGGTGCTGCATTTCAAATGCACGAACAACCTTCCAATGGTAAATCTATAGCTTATTTCTTTCAACCAGATATGGCTGGTGTTAATGCCTGTTTATTAGTTGGCGTCGATGACATTCATAAAGGCTGTATAGGTTATCCTGGCTTTGTGAAAGTGGAAATCGACCCAGGTACTCGCAAAATATCATTTACGCCTAATGCTTTGATTAAGATCGCTAACCTGTCTTACGAATACAATTTTGAACCAAACAAGGTTTATTACTTCGAGTACCAGCATTTCACTAGCAAGGCAGCTTCTGAGAAAGCAGTTGAAAGTCACTACAACATGATACTTGGTTATCATCTAGGTTGGGTATCGCTTGAAGAACAAGAAGCACTATCAAAATTGAAAAATCTGAAGGCTTGGAAGTAAGTAAACATAACAAGAATTTAAAGCGGGACTGCTAACAGTTTGCTCGGTTTCGCTTCGCTACACATTTTAGCAAACAATTATCAGCCCCTTAAATGGGCGTTAGTTGCCCGCACTAAATCGGTATTATTTTTTTGCTGGTTTAGTGCTTAACAAGTAGTTTCGTGTCTGGTTCAATCTTTGGTTTGGCAATGGAAGTGCCGTAAATATCATTCTTCCTTTTTGCCCAATCCAGTTTTCGCCTTTCACGTTTATTTGTTTAAACTGGCTTTAGTTTTTAAGGCTCAAAGTTCTGGCTTTGGTGTGTAGTGCGGGAGTGCTTGCTGTTTCTTCCGTTTGGTATAGAAATATGGTAGTGTTTTGTTAGCTTATTGCTTTAAATATCAGGCAACTAACAAGGCGCTCAACGGGACAAAAAACAGTTGGCTTTTTGCTCCTGCGTCGCTCATTTTAGCCAACAATTTTTCGCCCATTAGCGTGGCGTTATATGCTCTTAGTAATTTTTATTAGGGCAAGATATTATTAATCAGTGTTTTACGCTAAATAAGGTTTGGTGTTTGCACTAATAAGCATTGCCATTTATTCCTTTTTCAAAGGTGGCAATGCTATTAATTTTGTTCTGACTTTAGTGGGTAGCGTAAAAGTTCACGGTCAGGTTTTATTATTACGGGTGGCTTAAATCCGTGCAGTGTTCGGCTACAACCACCGCTGCATATAACAAGTTGCTCAAACGGACACGTACAGTTTGCTCGCGCTCCGCGCAGTATAGCAAACGTGTCCTTAGCCGCTTAGCAAAGCGTTAGCTGTTTTATGAATAAAGCACTGTATTTGAGTATTGTTTTCTTACTACCAATCATATTTTATCCGCTTGGGTTAAATTACCTTCAAGATATTTGGATTTGGTATTACGTCCCATTTGGGGCTGTTTATTCGATTTATGTTTGGTTTAAGCCCACAGAGAACATTACAAAGTATATTGTTGCAACACCGCTAATGTTTTTATTGGTTTTGTTTCTGGGTATTTTGGTCCCTTATGGTTTTAATAGTGGTGTTGGTGCTGCTTTTGAATTTTTACCTGTAATGCTTATTGTTGCTATACCTATAGGTTTTCTAACTGGTTTACTATATGTGGTCTTAGCTTTGTTAATTTTGAAAGGCTTCGTTAAATTTGGTTATGGCTTCCAAAACAGCTAACAAACGCATCAACGCATGGACTAATAAAGCTTGGCTTGGTTCGTGCCTCACCAATTATAGCCAAGCTTTATTAGCCCGTTATGCGAGGCGTTATGTGTATTGGAGGTTTAAGTGACACACGGAGGAGCTGGAGCAATATTTCCATTATTAGCGTTGCTCGTTTTAGCTTTACCAATAATTTTATTTTGGGTCTTTCGTGGGTCTGGTAATTTCCAAAAAAGACGACTTATTGGCTTTAGTCAATTAGCAGTTTTGGCTCTATCAATCGTTTTATTCTTTACAGGTATCGAGCAATTGCAAAGCATTGGTTTTGGTACAGCGTTTATTATTTTATTAAGTATGCTATTTACACCAGTCATATTTAAAAACCGAGTGTAAAATACACATAACAAACGCCTGAATTTGCTCGTAAACTCGCTCGGACAATTAACAATGGGTTATTGTCGCTGGCGCTCAATAATTTTAACCCATTGTTAAATTGCCGCTTAGGCGGGCGTTATATGCCTAAGGGAGTCTGGTGCTAGAATATTTATTCCCACTGCTAATGATACCAATCTATGCTGGTATTTTTTATATCGTGCTCAAGTGGCTTAAAGTTGACACACATCGAGTTAAGCGGTCTTTTATTCTTGCTTCAACTCTTGCTGCTATCGAGTTAGCTTGTAACCTTATAGTTTTCACATTTGAGCTGGACGGTACAGCAAATACTATTTTGTCTATTGGTATTTTTGTTTTCGTTATTCGTAAATTATTAATTTTGAAACTATGGCAAGCAGTTGTAATTCCAATGGTTGTTACAGCTACTGGTTACTTAATATTGGCAGTGTTTTTAATGGTGTTTTTCCAATTTTTTGCGTCGTCCAGTACCGGCATATAACAAAGTTGTAAACGCGGACAAATAACAGTTGGCTTTGTTCGTGCCTCACAAAATTTAGCCAACTATTATTTGCCGGTTACAACGGCGTTAGTTGCCTTATCAATATTGCATGTTCAATTTACTGTACAAGTAGAGTGGTGAGGACTATACTTGTTCCATTAAATGTACATGTGGAGGTTCTTATGAGAATCGTATCTTTTACTGAAGCAAGAAATGGTCTCAAAGCTGTTTTGGACGGTGTAGTTAATGACGCTGATACAACAGTTATTACACGTCGTGATTCTGAAGATGCTGTGGTTATGTCTTTAGATTACTACAATAGCCTTATGGAGACAGTGCACTTACTACGCTCTCCCCAAAACGCTGAACACTTAAACCGTTCTATAGCACAGTACCGTGCTGGTAAAACAACAGCACGAGAGTTAATTGATGAGTAGTAGTCAGCGTTTACTGTCGTGGACTGATGACGCTTGGGATGATTACCTGTATTGGCAAACTCAAGACAAAAAAACACTCAAGCGCATCAATAAACTCATCAATGATGTTAAGCGTTCTCCATTTGAGGGCATCGGTAAACCTGAGCCATTGAAAGAGAACTTATCTGGTTTTTGGTCTCGCCGTATTGATGATACTAATAGGCTTGTTTACGCAGTCGATGACCAGGCGATAACGATAATCTCGTGTCGTTATCACTACTAAATTAGGTTCAGCGATCTGGCATCTAACAAAGCATTTAAGAGTGATTCGCAACGCTTGGCAGTTTCGCTTCGCTCAAGTATAGCCAAGCGCCGCTCACACCTTAATGCGGCGTTATGTTACTCGGGTAAAAATGTGGAATTTTTGATACTCAGTTTATTTGGTGTTGC
>NZ_AQHJ01000012.1 GCF_014925405.1 Pseudoalteromonas ulvae UL12 | reverse complement strand
TTGAGCTGTTGAATGTGCCTCGCACGATAGCACTCACACCTTTGTTTCAAATCATGCTGACAGTCAATGAAGATGGGGGTAGTGATGATCTAGAATTTTCGGGAATGGCGATTGAGCCTATTCACACTTCTGAAATTGAAGCTAAGTTCGATTTGAGCCTCGACATTACTATTGAAGATTCTGAGCTGGCAATCAGTTGGGTATACGATACTGCATTATTCACTCAGCAAAAAATCGAAACACTTAATCAGCATTTTTGTTTGTTAGCTCAGCAATTTCTGGCTGAACCTTCTCACTCATTAGCTGATCTTAATATGCTTTCAGAAGCAGAATTAACTTACCAATGTGACTCACTCAACCAAACGCATAGCAGTTTTGATGATTCCAATTGGCTGCATAGCTTGTTTGAAAAACAGGTCAAGGATTGGCCTGAGCAATGCGCAATCGTAGATGCAGAGCTGGCTTTGTCTTATCTTGAATTGAACGAGCAAGCAAATCGTTTAAGTTATTATCTTATTGCTCAAGGCGTAGATAGAGGCAGCCGCGTAGGTGTTTGGATGCACCGAGGTATCGATTGGATGACGAGTGTTTTAGCGATACTAAAGGTCGGCGGGACATATGTGCCGTTGGATCCTGCGTATCCAGCTAGCCGTCTTAGTCATATGATTAATGATAGCCAAGCTTTGCTTGTATTATCGACATCTCAGGTGGAAAAAAGTGCGATTCTTGAGTCGTCGTTCCCTATTATTGAAATCGATACTGAAACAAGTGTAATTAATGCCTGTAATAGCGACGATATTGAAGTCGGCCCCCCTAATGAGAACGATATTGCTTATGTAATATATACGTCAGGTTCTACAGGCATGCCAAAAGGTGTTCCTCTTACACATAGAGGCGCGGTCAATTTAGCTTTAACAACACAGCAATACTTTAAGATTGAGCGCGAAGATCGCGTCATGCAATTTGCTTCTCCAAGTTTTGATGCGGCAACATGGGAATGGATGATGGCACTGTGCTCAGGGGCAACGCTATTCGTATGTGATAGTACGGTGCGCCAAAATGGAGAGATGTTGTCGGCCTTCATTAGCGATCAGAAAATCACTCATGCTGTTCTGCCTCCTACGTTGTTAAATTATCTAGATATTAACCAACCTTATGCATTTAAAGCATTGATTGTAGGTGGTGAAGTGTGTGCTGAACAAGCTGCTTGGAAATGGGCAAAGCATGTACCACTTTTTAATGCATATGGTCCTTCAGAAGCGACGGTATGTTCTCATGTCGCAAAAATAGAAGTAGAGCGTCCAGTCGTTATAGGCTCGCCTATAGCCAATACTAGGCAGTATGTTCTAGATAGTCAGTTAAACGTGCAGCCACAAGGTACTATTGGAGAGCTTTATCTTGCAGGTGACGGAGTTTCATCAGGATATATTAATCGTCCTGAGCTAAATGCAGAGCGATTTATTCAAGCAACAATATTCGGTAAGACTGAGCGACTGTATCGTACGGGCGACTTGGTTCAGTTGAACGAAGATGGGCAATTAAAGTTCATTGGCCGTAATGACGATCAAGTTAATGTTCGAGGTTTTCGTATAGAACTGAGTGAAGTTGAACAGTTAATTGATGCTCAGGAGTGCGTGAAATCCAATATTGTACTTGTGAATAAAGAAACTAGTCCTGAACACTTGGTGGCATTTGTTGAACTCTCAGAAAACAGCGAACAGCTAATTGCATCAGCTGCATTGAAGCAACACCTAGATGGAGCGCTATCAAACCAGATGCCTCGACATATGCTGCCATCGCATTATGTCATGATTGATGCTTGGCCGATGACAGCAAACGGCAAAGTTGACAAAAAAGCATTGCATAACATGTTGGCGTTAAAAGGTGTTGTGGGTGCGGGGCAATCGCCGAGCACGTCAATTGAAAAAACGTTAGCCTTAGTGTGCGCGCGCGTATTGAAACTTAATCAAACTGATCTAGATATTTCGGCTAGCTTTTTTGAACTAGGTGGTCACTCGTTGCTGCTCATTCAGTTCATGTACGAGATAGAAAAAGCGTTTTCTGTCAGCTTAAGCGTCGCTCAGTTAATGAGTGTGTCATCATTGACGGCATTGGCAACACTAATCGAAAATTCAGCGCATCAGACATCGCAGGCGATAGAGCCGCTTGAGGAAAATTTGCGTTTATTACCTCAGCCGTTGTCGTTTGCGCAACAACGATTGTGGGCAATAGATAAGTTTGAAGGGGGCTCAGCCCATTACAACATGTCTT
>NZ_AQHJ01000011.1 GCF_014925405.1 Pseudoalteromonas ulvae UL12 | reverse complement strand
TTTCATTCAAGGCGCGCTCGGCTCTAGTAACATCAAATTGCCCTACGACTTCGTACGCCGAGACCATGTTATACGCATCACTTCCGCCACCAAATTCATTGACAAACCAAATACGTTGCTGGGCGTAGGACTGTACTAGCAACATTTCTTCACGATCCGCTATTCTGATTACTTTGCTATGCGTTTCAAGCATAATGTAGGCTAGTTTTTCAGCGAGTGACTTAATGGTTGAGTGCTCGAAAAGATCTTTAACTTGCAACTCACAATCGAGTTTAGCGTTAATTTGTACAACAAGTTTGGCTGCAAGTAGGGAGTGGCCTCCAATCATGAAAAAGTTGTCATGACGACTTATTTTTTCTAGATCTAATAGAGTTCCCCAAAGGCTCGCTAACTGTTGCTCAATAGCACCTTTCGGCGCTTCAAACGATGCTACAGCCAGATCTGAATGCTGTGGTTCAGGAAGTGCGTTTCTATCAACTTTCTTATTCGGCGTTAATGGAAAACAATCTAACACTGTAATTGAACGCGGTAACATGTACGTAGGCAATAATGACTCAAGTGCTTTATGTACATTAGTTACATTAAGTTCACTATCCGTAATAATATAAGCAGCCAAATATTGCTCACCACGCTTATCTGTGCGGGCGGTAACCACACTTGCGTGTACATGATCTAAACTGTTGATCGCCTGTTCTATTTCTTCTAGTTCAATACGATGACCACGCAGTTTAATTTGAAAATCATTGCGCCCAAGATATTGCAATCGTCCATCTAAACCATATCGTGCAAGATCACCTGTTTTATATACACGTGTTGATTCCGCTCCCAACGAGTGCAACTCAACAAATCTATCTTCGGTTAGGTTTTTTTGCCGATAATAACCATCAGCTAGCCCGTCTCCACCAATATACAATTCACCAATAGCACCAAATGGCACAAGTTGCAGTTGCGAATCCAACAAATAAAGTTGAGTATTATTAATAGGAAAGCCTATCGGTAAGCTCGGTAGCTCTGTGTCTTGTACAGATAATTGGGTAGCCGTTGACCAAACAGTGGTTTCCGTCGGCCCATACATGTTCCAAATTGAACCGCCAAGTTGCATTAGCCTTTTGGCGGTTGACGGCGAAAGCGCTTCACCACCGCAGACAATGGTCAGATTGCTATTCCCGCTCCACTGGTTGTCAAGCAGCATATTCCACGTTGTAGGTGTAGCCTGAGCTATCGTAATAACACTTGAATCAATTATGTCTGCCAGACGAGATGGATCACTTGCATCACTTTTGGTCGCAATATGACTTGTGGCACCAGTAAGCCATGGTAAATACAACTCTAAAACCGCAATGTCGAATGAAAAAGTAGTAAGAGCCAGTACATTATCATCAGCGCTCAACTTCAATTTATCTTGCATTGCTTGCAAAAAATTATGCACTGAACAATGGTTAATCATCACCCCTTTTGGTCGACCAGTAGAACCGGATGTATAGATGTAATAAATCAAGTCTGATGCGGCGACACTAACTTGTGCTTTGGTAGGGTTTTCGAGCGAATAGTCATCGAAAGCCATCTCGCTTAATAGCCAAACGTGCTTAATTGAGTGTTTACTTTCGCTCAAAAGCGATGACTCGCTCACAATGCAGCTAGGTTTTGCATCTTCTAGCATATAGTCAATGCGATCTGACGGTAAGCTAGGGTCAAGCGGGATATATGCAGCACCTGATTTCATAACAGCTGCTGCAGTAACAACCATGTCAACACTTCGCTCAAGTAGAATGGCCACTTTTGAGCCTATAGTGCTTCCTTGCTCAATTAGTTTATGAGCTAATTGATTGGCACGGGCATTCAGTTGTGCATAGGTCAACACTTCATCACCACACACCAACGCTATTGCATCCGGTGTTTGACTCGCGAA
>NZ_AQHJ01000010.1 GCF_014925405.1 Pseudoalteromonas ulvae UL12 | reverse complement strand
TTCTTCGGAATGTTTGTTAAGAGTTTTCAAAAGTAAAATTATGCCATTTGCATCGAAAGATGTGATTGGCGTCTACTTTAGTATTCAATATTTAACTTCTGGCGAAGTTTAAATCAGTCCTTTATATATAATTCAAACTATTTTGGGTTGTATGGTTAAGTGACTAAGCGTACACGGTGGATGCCTTGGCAGTTGGAGGCGATGAAGGACGTATTAACTTGCGATAAGCTTAGTCGAGCTAGTAAAAAGCACTTGAGACTAAGATTTCCGAATGGGGAAACCCACCTGTTTACAGGTATCGTTAACTGAATACATAGGTTAACGAGGCGAACGCGGAGAACTGAAACATCTAAGTACCCGTAGGAAAAGAAATCAACCGAGATTCCGGAAGTAGCGGCGAGCGAAACCGGAACAGCCCTTAAGCTTATTAGTGATTAGTGGAATGCTCTGGAAAGGGCAGCGACACAGGGTGATAGCCCCGTACATGAAAATCTATAGTAAGTGAAATCGAGTAGGTCGGGACACGTGTTATCTTGACTGAATATAGGGGGACCATCCTCTAAGGCTAAATACTCCCAACTGACCGATAGTGAACCAGTACCGTGAGGGAAAGGCGAAAAGAACCCCTGTGAGGGGAGTGAAATAGAACCTGAAACCGTGTACGTACAAGCAGTAGGAGCACCTTCGTGGTGTGACTGCGTACCTTTTGTATAATGGGTCAGCGACTTATATTTTGTAGCGAGGTTAACCAATTAGGGGAGCCGTAGGGAAACCGAGTCTTAACTGGGCGTATAGTTGCAAGGTATAGACCCGAAACCCGGTGATCTAGCCATGGGCAGGTTGAAGGTTGAGTAACATCAACTGGAGGACCGAACCCACTAACGTTGAAAAGTTAGGGGATGACTTGTGGCTAGGAGTGAAAGGCTAATCAAACCGGGAGATAGCTGGTTCTCCCCGAAATCTATTTAGGTAGAGCCTCGGACGAATACTTACGGGGGTAGAGCACTGTTAAGGCTAGGGGGTCATCCCGACTTACCAACCCTTTGCAAACTCCGAATACCGTAAAGTAATATCCGGGAGACACACGGCGGGTGCTAACGTCCGTCGTGAAGAGGGAAACAACCCAGACCGCCAGCTAAGGTCCCAAAGTGTATGTTAAGTGGGAAACGATGTGGAAAGGCCCAGACAGCCAGGAGGTTGGCTTAGAAGCAGCCATCCTTTAAAGAAAGCGTAATAGCTCACTGGTCGAGTCGGTCTGCGCGGAAGATGTAACGGGGCTAAACATACCACCGAAGCTGCGGCTGCGTACTTATGTATGCGGGGTAGGGGAGCGTTCTGTAAGCCGTTGAAGGTGAACCGGGAGGTTTGCTGGAGGTATCAGAAGTGCGAATGCTGACATGAGTAACGATAATGCGGGTGAAAA
>NZ_AQHJ01000009.1 GCF_014925405.1 Pseudoalteromonas ulvae UL12 | reverse complement strand
TCGGCGTACGAAGTCGTAGGGCAATTTGATGTTACTAGAGCCGAGCGCGCCTTGAATGAAATCATGCTTCGCCATGAAGTCCTTAGAACCAACTTCGTGAGTAACGATGCAGGAACGTTTCAAGTAATTAACGAAGCCGCCTCTTTGTCTTTAGAAACAGTAGATTTACGCGGTCACTCAGATTCAGCAGACACAATAGCAGCGTTGATTGGTCAGGAGCAGTCATTAGCTTGGGACTTATCATCAGATTTGATGATGCGTTGTCAGTTTATTCAAACAGATGAGCAGGAAGGGGTACTGATGTTCAATATGCATCATATTGCCTCCGATGGTTGGTCAATGGGTATTCTGGTAGAAGAATTTGTCACCTTGTATGAAGCATATGGTCGTGGTGAAGAGAGTCCATTGGTAGCATTGCCGATTCAATATGCAGACTATGCGGTATGGCAACGCAATGAAGAGAGTCAAGCGGCGCAAGCTCAAGGATTAGCTTACTGGGAAGAGCAGCTAGCGGGCTTACCACCAGTGCACAGTATGCCACTGGACTATGTGCGTCCAGCCGAGCAAAGCAGTGCAGGTGCTTATATCGAGCGAAAGGTAAGCCAAAGAGTTAAAGAAGAATTACAAGCGCTAGCGCTTAAACATGACTGCACCTTGTTTATGGTATTGCATGCGGCATTTGGTGCGTTGTTGAGCCGTCATAGTGGTCAGTCTGACATTGTCTTAGGTACGCCAGTAGCTAACCGTATGCAAGCGGAAGTAGCACCATTAATAGGTTGTTTCATGAATACCTTAGTGTTGCGCAGTCAATGTGAAGCAACACAATCATTCACGGAGCACTTAAGCCAAGTAAGAGACGTAAACTTAGCGGCGCAACAGCACCAAAGCATACCATTCGAGCAATTGGTAGAAAGGCTTCAGCCGGAAAGAAGTACCAGTTATTCGCCGTTATTCCAAATCATGTTTTCAATGAACACCAATGATACGTCGGCGTTAACTTTATCTGGGGCGACATTGACGCCGCGCGTTGAGCAACAAGGCAGCGCGATGTATGAGTTGACGTTGGATGTTGTACAGGAAGATGATGGATTGGTGTTTCATTTTGAGTACAACACTGATGTATTTGCGGCGTGCACGATAGAGCGTTTAGCGGCGCGCTTTGAGGTGATGTTACGCAGCATTTTATCTGGGCCAGAGCAACCACTCGGTGAGCTAGAGATTCTGCCAGAAGATGAGCAAACTTACTTGTTAAGTGGGCTAAACGAAACCGCTTCACCATACGATACACAATTATGCGTACATGAAAAATTGGAATGGTTCGCGAGTCAAACACCGGATGCAATAGCGTTGGTGTGTGGTGATGAAGTGTTGACCTATG
>NZ_AQHJ01000008.1 GCF_014925405.1 Pseudoalteromonas ulvae UL12 | reverse complement strand
ATTATTCTACGATAGTTGCTACAACACCAGCACCTACTGTACGGCCACCTTCGCGGATTGCGAAACGTAAACCTTCGTCCATCGCGATTGGGCAGATTAGATCTACTGTCATCTTGATGTTATCACCAGGCATGACCATTTCTACGCCTTCTGGTAACTCTACGTTACCTGTTACGTCTGTTGTACGGAAGTAGAACTGTGGACGGTAACCTTTGAAGAACGGAGTATGACGACCACCTTCATCTTTAGAAAGTACATAAACTTCTGAAGTGAATTTTGTGTGTGGCTTGATTGAACCTGGCTTACATAATACTTGACCACGTTCAACGTCTTCACGCTTAGTACCACGTAGTAATGCACCAATGTTCTCACCTGCACGACCTTCGTCAAGCAATTTACGGAACATTTCAACACCAGTACAAGTTGTTGTTACTGTGTCTTTGATACCTACGATTTCAACTTCGTTACCTACGTTGATGATACCTGCTTCTACACGACCTGTTACTACTGTACCACGGCCTTGGATTGAGAATACATCTTCGATTGGCATGATGAACGGCTTATCGATATCACGCTCTGGCTCTGGGATATATGTATCTAGTGCTTCAGCTAGTTCGATGATTTTGTCTTCCCACTCTTTCTCGCCTTCTAACGCTTTAAGCGCTGAACCAGCAATTAGTGGTAAGTCGTCACCAGGGAAGTCGTATTCTGAAAGTAATTCACGTACTTCCATTTCTACTAATTCTAGTAACTCTTCATCATCAACCATGTCACATTTGTTCATGAACACGATGATATAAGGTACACCAACCTGACGTGAAAGTAGGATGTGCTCACGTGTTTGTGGCATTGGACCATCTGTCGCTGCAACTACTAAGATTGCACCATCCATTTGAGCAGCACCAGTGATCATGTTTTTAACATAATCGGCGTGTCCTGGACAGTCTACGTGCGCGTAGTGACGAGTTGGTGTGTCATACTCAACGTGTGAAGTATTGATTGTGATACCGCGCTCGCGCTCTTCTGGAGCGTTATCGATTGATGCGAAATCTTTAGCAGTACCACCGTATACTTT
>NZ_AQHJ01000007.1 GCF_014925405.1 Pseudoalteromonas ulvae UL12 | reverse complement strand
GTCAGCATGATTTGAAACAAAGGTGTGAGTGCTATCGTGCGAGGCACATTCAACAGCTCAACCACTTCTTCAAATGGCAATTCCTGATGGGCGTGAGCGTCTAAGTTGACTTGTTTGACGTGCGATAACAATCCTTCTATGTTATCCGCCTGCGCACAATCAACACGTAAGACTAATGTATTGACGAAAAAGCCGATTAAACCTTCTAATGATTCATGCAAGCGCCCTGCTACCGGCGTACCTACAACGACATCGCTACTTTGACCGTAGCGCGACAACACCACACTTAGCACCGTATGAATCACCATAAACGGTGTCATATCATGCTGTTTGGCTAAACGCTTAAGTTGAGTAACAACCTCCGCTGGCAACGTTGCAGATACTACCGCACCTTGATGGCTTGGCATCGCCGGACGTGGGAAGTCCAGTGGTAGCTGATGTAACGCTGGCGCGCCTAACAGCTGGTTTTTCCAATAGTTTTTCAGTGATGCAAGCGTTTCACCTTGCAACTTATTACGTTGCCACAACGAATAATCTAAGTATTGGCATGGTAACGCTGGTAAACTTTCTTGTTGCCCGGCAACTAATGATTCATACAATGTGCTGAATTCATTCACTAGCACATTCATCGACCATCCATCTGAAGCGATATGGTGTATTGTTAACAACAACACACCTGCGCCATTAGCCGCATCACATTGCAACCAGCTTACACGCAGCATCACATCTTGGCTTAAATCAAACGCCTTTGCTGCTTCCGCATCCACTGCCTCTTGAATGGCTTGTTCCTGTGCCGCGTTTGCTAGCGCACTAATGTCACGGCGAGAGATTGCCCAATCCAGTTCAGCTAGAACTCGTTGGTACGCAACCCCTTCTTCACTACCGTAGACTGTGCGGAGTATTTCATGTCTTTCTAGCAAGGCAATAAAAGCAGCCTCAGCCTTATCTACGTTAAAACTACCTGCCACACGCAGCGCAAAAGACATGTTGTAATGGGCTGAGCCCCCTTCAAACTTATCTATTGCCCACAATCGTTGTTG
>NZ_AQHJ01000006.1 GCF_014925405.1 Pseudoalteromonas ulvae UL12 | reverse complement strand
TCAGCTCCGCGCTTTATTACTTGAATTGGGGCATGCTATTGCTCAAGGTGATGCTCAGTTAATACAAGCCATTCCTGAGATACTTGAAGATGCAGAAAATGATTTAACACATCGCTTTCGCTTTTCAATACAACTGACTTTTAGGCGTTTTATTGGAACAATAGAAGAAGTTAAACTGATTGAAGAAAAGTTACGAGAAATCGTTAAACAAGACCCAATCTGCACTCGTTTACAAGCATTAGAAGGTGTGGGTCCCGTCTGTGCTATTTTAATGAAAATAGCTTTAGGTAACACCACACATTTCAAAAATGGTCGGGAAGCTGCTGCCTGTTTAGGCTTAACGCCAGTACAACATAGTAGTGGTGGTAAGGAGAAAATAGGCTCAATATCGAAAGTGATAGGAAACAAGAAGCTGCGCAGCGCTTTGTATAAAGGTGCATTAGCTGTTGTTTGCCAACTAGAAAAAAGAGAAAGCCGTAGCCAAAAAGATATCTGGTTAAGAGAATTAACCGTTCGTCGAGGTAAAAAAATAGCCGCGATAGCGTTGGCGAATAAAACAGTAAGAACTGCTTTTGCGTTGCTAAAGCATGATGCAGAGTATCAGCCACAATTACTTGTGGCTTAGATTTGTCAAAAAGAGCGTATTAAAATAGGTAAGACCGACCTTCAAGAGACTGTTAGGGGCTGAAGTTTATAAAACTGCTCAACAGAAAAGTCATGAAGGTGCGAAAACATCAGAGGCCAGAGGTAGCACCTCAATTTGAGCCTGTATATAAGCGAGCATCTAACTTATTTTAAACTTTTTCTTTTTGACATTAACGGGGAGTCCATATAAGCCCCTAA
>NZ_AQHJ01000004.1 GCF_014925405.1 Pseudoalteromonas ulvae UL12 | reverse complement strand
AGTGGATAGAAGTCGGGCATTAAATTGGTCAAAAGACGAGGTGATTGAACGCTGGTATCAACTGTATCACGGCACAATTTTGGTTGACCGCTACCGCAAGGGTGAGCAGCTAGATAAAGCCTATATGTACAGCGTTGATAAAACGATAGAAGTGTGGCGAAATCGACTTTACGACATCAGTTGGTACATGCGCAACTTGAATGAATTTATAGCCAGAGAAGCGAATAAAGAAGACCGCTGCACTGGCCGATTCTGGGAAGGACGTTTCAAATCTCAAGCGCTATTAGACGAGCAAGCTGTACTCAGTTGCATGATGTACGTCGATTTGAATCCCATCAGAGCCAAAATGGCGAAAAACCTGCAAGACAGCGACTTTACGTCAATTCAAGAGCGCATTCAGCATTACAAAAAGCAGTCCACGTTAGAAAAAACCGAACAAGTTACTCTGCAACCAAAGCAGCTTATGGCGTTTGGCAGTAACGCAAACAATCAAACCATTCCATTTAAGTTACTGGATTACCTGGAACTCGCTGATTGGAGTGGCCGACATTTTGACCCCAAAAAGCGCGGCGCTATCAGCAAAACCCAACCCAAGATATTAGTGGAATTGGGGATTGAAACTGC
>NZ_AQHJ01000003.1 GCF_014925405.1 Pseudoalteromonas ulvae UL12 | reverse complement strand
AAGAAGCCCCCAGCCTAGGTAAACCGGTACTGGTGATGCGCGATACCACAGAGCGCCCAGAGGCTGTAGCTGCGGGTACGGTTAAATTAGTCGGCACAGACAAAGACCGCATAGTGAGCGAAGTCCATAACTTACTGACCAATCAGGCTGATTACGACACCATGAGTCGTGCTCATAACCCATATGGTGATGGCCAAGCCTGCGCCCGTATTGTTGCAAAAATTAAACAGCACTTTGGCGGTTAATAAGCGCACAGACCACCATTAAAAAAACGAATTAACCTATTTATTGCCCGCGCTGTTTCAGCTAACACTGAGATTAACGGTAAAGCAAAAACAGCGCGCATCAATGTCAAGTTTTAAGGAATAAAGACTATGTCTATCAACAAAGTATCCGTTATCGGTTTAGGCTATATTGGCTTACCCACCGCCGCCGTTATTGCATCGCGCGGAATGGAAGTCGTGGGGGTTGATGTTAATCAGCATGCAGTAGACACCATTAATGCCGGTGACATTCATATTGTCGAGCCTGATTTAGACATCGTTGTACGCGGTGTCGTTACAACGGGTAATTTACGTGCCA
>NZ_AQHJ01000002.1 GCF_014925405.1 Pseudoalteromonas ulvae UL12 | reverse complement strand
AAGAAGCCCCCAGCCTAGGTAAACCGGTACTGGTGATGCGCGATACCACAGAGCGCCCAGAAGCGGTGGCAGCAGGCACGGTTAAATTAGTCGGCACCGATAAAGACCGCATAGTGAGTGAAGTCCATAACTTACTGATTAACCAAGCCGATTACGACACCATGAGCCGTGCACATAACCCATATGGTGATGGCCAAGCCTGCGCCCGTATTGTCGCAAAAATTAAAAAGCACTTTGCTTAAACACAGCCGCAAAGGCTAAAACAATCAGTTAAATAAAAAACCAGTTAATCATTTTATTGCCCGCGCTGTTTAAGCGAACAGAAGTAAAAACGGCGCGTATCAATCATAAGTTTTAAGGAAAAAGACCATGTCTATCAAAAAAGTATCCGTGATAGGGTTAGGGTATATCGGCTTACCAACAGCGGCTGTAATTGCATCGCGCGGAATGGAAGTCGTGGGGGTTGATGTCAACCAACATGCAGTAGACACCATTAACGCTGGTGACATTCATATCGTCGAGCCTGATTTAGACATCGTTGTACGCGGTGTCGTTACAACGGGTAATTTACGTGCCA
>NZ_AQHJ01000001.1 GCF_014925405.1 Pseudoalteromonas ulvae UL12 | reverse complement strand
GAGGGCAACCGTAAGCTGACAGGCGCAATCACCAAATTACATTTTGCTCCAACCGAAACCTCACAGCAAAACTTATTAAACGAAGCGATTAATGGCGATGATATTGTCATTACTGGCAACACGGTGATTGATGCATTGTTGCAAGTGGTTGATAAAGTACAAAACGACACGGATTTAATCAGTACCCTTAAGGCAAAATTTCCTGAGCTTGACGAGAATAAAAAACTGATTTTAGTAACCGGCCACCGCCGCGAAAGCTTTGGCGGCGGGTTTGAGCGCATTTGTGAAGCACTGGCTGATATTGCCACCGCGCACCCAGAGGCACAAATTCTTTACCCAATGCATTTAAATCCTAATGTACGCGAGCCAGTTAATCGTATCTTAAAAGATGTAAACAACGTTCACTTAATTGAGCCGCAAGAATATTTACCGTTTGTGTATTTAATGAATCAAGCGCACATTATTGTCACGGATTCTGGCGGCGTCCAAGAAGAAGCCCCCAGCCTAGGTAAACCGGTACTGGTGATGCGCGATACCACAGAGCGCCCAGA